>NZ_JBEOZU010000015.1:0-32639 GCF_040298185.1 Streptomyces sp. NPDC001634
CGAACCTCGGCGGCGCGGGCTCGGCGGGCGGGTAGCCAGGGGGTGGTGGGGGTGCGTCGACCGGGGGGCGGTCGGGGAGTGGTGGGTACGCGTCTGCCGGGCGCGAAAGCCCGTCCGCCGAACCGTGCCCCGACGACGACGGGAGCGCGTCAGCGAGACGTCCCGAAGACGGCGCCCCCATCGGCATGCCGTCCTGCGGTGGCTCCGCGCGAAACCCCGGCGGTGTCGGGCCGGGCGGGAAGGTGACGGGGCCCGGTTGCCGGGCGGACGGGGGCTCCCATGGGGCGGGTGGCCCGGCCGGGCCGCTGCGTCGTGGGGAGTCGCCCGGGTCGGACGGAGTCGAGAGAGGGGACGGGTCGGTGCGCGGGGCGGCGGAGCCCGCGCCCGGCACGGCGGTATCCGTCCCCTTGCCCACCGTCCCCACCGCCGAGGCGAAGCGGTCGTCGAGGGTGTCGGCCGCGGAGGCCGCTCCCGTGTCCCCGGTGGAGTCGTCGTACAACTGCCCCCACCAGTCGTCCTCGTGACCGGTGGCCCTGTCCCCCTGCTGACTCATGCCCCCAATTGTCCACCGCACGGGGCGTATGAAAACGGGGCATCCGGAAAATCCCGCCAGGCTGCCCACTTGTTGACGGTGCGTCGGACGACGCACCGAACGGTAATACGAAACCAGCCACCGTGATACGGGCCGCCGGGCGGTCCCACCCCCACACGGGAACCGCCCGGCGGCGCCACGGTGACCGGGCCAGGCACGCCCCCGGGACCAGGTCACGATTCTGCGGGCCGAGTCTCCCCCCGCCCGGTGGGGCCGAGTGTGACCCCTCTTCCTGAGGCTGCGCTGTGAATCACCGGATCGCGTTACGCGCCGACCGAAGACACGACCTCCCCAAGTCCCCTCCCCGAGGTCCCCCATCCGCGTCCGCGCAGGCCGAGTAGGCCCAAAACGGACATTTCCGATGGGCAGTTGTTGCTGCGGCGGCGTCACCTTGGCAGAGGGAAGGGAGGTACGGCGATGATGTGCCGAGGCGGGTTTGTGCCGTGGCCTGTTTCCGCCACGGACCGCACCGCGGGGTCTTGTCTTCGGGGAGGGACAACGGCTGATGCTGGCAGCGATCGGTCTGGACGAGACGCACGAGTCGGCGTACCGGGCACTGGTGTCCGTGGGCGCCGCCGACGTGCCCGATCTCGCACGGCGGCTGACACTCGGCGAGCACGACACCGAGCGCGCCCTGCGCCGGCTGGAGCGGCACGGCCTGGCCGCCCAGTCGTCGGCCCGTCCCGGCCGCTGGGTCGCGGCACCGCCCGGGGTGGCCCTGGGCGCGCTGCTCACCCAGCAGCGGCACGAGCTGGAGAGGGCCGAGCTGGCGGCCGCGTTGCTGGCCGAGGAGTACCGGGCGGCGGCATCCGAGCCCGCGGTGCACGATCTGGTCGAGGTCGTGACCGGCGCGGCCGCGGTCACCCAGCGCTTCCTGCAGCTCCAGCTCGGCGCGACCGAGGAGGTGTGCGCCCTGGTCACCGGCCGTCCGGTCGCCGTATCGGGCATGGAGGACGACGGGGAGGAGCAGGTGGCGGACCGCGGGGTCCGCTGTCGGGTGGTGGTCGAGCGGGCAGTGCTCGACCGGCCCGACGGCTTCAACGAGCTGACCGCCGCGCTGAGTCGCGACGAACAGGTGCGGGTCGTCGACACGGTGCCGACCAAGCTGGTGGTCTCCGACCGGTCGCTGGCCATGGTGCCGCTCACCTCGCACACCGCGGAGCCGGCCGCGCTCGTCGTGCACGCGAGCGGACTGCTGGAGCTGCTGTGCGGTCTCTTCGAGTCGGTGTGGCGGGACGCGCTGCCGCTGCGGCTCGGGGCGTCCGGTGTCATCGAGCAGCGGCCGGACGGCCCCGACGGCACCGATCTCGAAGTGCTGTCCCTGCTGCTCGCCGGGCTGACCGACGCGAGCGTCGCCAAACAGCTCGACCTGGGCCTGAGGACCGTACAGCGCCGGGTGAAGCGGCTGATGGAGCTGGCCGGGGTGACGACCCGGCTGCAGCTGGGCTGGCACGCGTACGAGCGCGGCTGGGTGGCGCGACGCTGACCTGCGCCCGGTGCCGGGCTCCGGCACTCTGAGCAGATGGGAGTCTGGGAGCTCCTGCTGGTCGGCGTGGTGATCGTGCTCGGCCTGTGCGGAGTGCTGGTGCCCGGGGTGCCGGGAGCGTGGCTCGTGTGGGCCGCGGTCCTGTGGTGGGCGCTGAAGGGTCCTCAGCCGGTGGCGTGGGCCGTCCTGGTGGGCGCCACCGTCGTGCTGTTCCTCTCCCAGGTGGTGCGCTGGGGCCTGCCGCCCCGGCGGCTGCGCGCGAGCGGCGCCACCCCTCGTATGGGGGTGTACGCCGGGGCGGGGGCGTTCCTCGGCTTCGTCCTCGTACCGGTGATCGGGGCGATACCCGGCTTCATCGGCGGCATCTACCTCTCCGAACGCGTCCGCCTCGGCCGCCACGGCGAGGCGATGGCGGCCACGCGGACGGTCTTGCGCAACGGCGGCTCCAGCGTGCTCGCGGAGCTGTTCACGTGTCTGCTGATCGCGGGGGCGTGGCTGGGCGCGGTCATCTGGGGCTGATACCTCGGAATGCGATTCCCTCTGCACAAGGGCGAGTCGGCCCTGGTCACCGCGAAGGGCGACCACCCGGACCTCACGATCGCGCCCGTCACGCCGAACGGGCCCGCCGACCGCTGGGGCCTGCCCGCCTGGCCCCCAGTCATCCGCCGAGCGCCACCGGATCGATGGTGTCGGCGAGCGCCTTCATCCCCGCGTCGTTGAAGTGGAGGTGGTCACCCTGGTCGTAGGCGGGCCGCATGCGGTCGGGGCGGGCGGGATCGCGGACGGCGGCGTCGAAGTCCGCCACCCCGTCGAACAATCCGCTCCGGATGAGGCCGTTGACCTCGTGCCGCAGGCCCTCACGCGCCGGCGTCCAGCCCCGGTGGCCGCCGAACGGCGTGAGGGTGGCGCCGATGACGCGGATGCCGTGGATGTGCGCGCCGGCCACGATCCGGCGGTACGCCCGCACGAAGGCGGCCGGATCGGTCTGGGGCGGGGTGCCCTCGATGTCGTTGACGCCTTCCAGGACGATCACCGTGCGCACTCCGGTGCGGGAGAGGGCGTCGGCGTCGAGGCGGGCCAGGGCGCTCGGGCCGACGCCGTCGAGCAGAAGGCGGTTGCCGGAGATCCCGGCGTTCAGGATGCCCGGGCGGCGGCTCGCGGGCAGCGCGCGCAGCCGCTCCGAAAGCCGGTCGGGCCAGCGGTGGTTGGTGCCGGGCGAGGATCCGGTGCCGTCGGTGAGGGAGTCGCCGAACGCGACGACACTGCCGGCCGCGGCCGGACGCAGGACGTCGACGCCGGTGACGTAGTACCAGTGGGAGACCGTGGTCGTGTACGCGGCTCCGCTGGTGTCGGTGGTCCGGTCGCCGTTCCTGGCGAGGAAGTTGGTCTGGAGGGCGGTGCGGTGGTAGGTCGCGGGGCCGCAGTCGGCGGGGCTGTGCACGGTGACGAGGAGGTTGGCGTCCGCCGGGACACTCAGAGGGACGGGGTCGCTGACGCGGTCCTGGCCCGCCGGGACGGTCACGGAGGTGGCACCGGAGAAGGTGGCGGTGCGCAGGGAGCCCGGTACGGCAGCGGGGCTCTCGGGCGCGTCCGGCCGCTGCAACGCGACGGTGACGGCGTCGAGTCGGAGCGGGGCGGTGCCCAGGCGGTTGGAGACATGGAGGCGAGCGGCGCTGCCGCCGACACTGATGTGCACGACGTTGCGGATCGAGGTGCCCGGGAAGGCGGGGGCGGTTCCGGAAGGGGCGGCCTCCCAACTGCCGGTCCAGTGCGGCGCCGTCTCGAGCCGGGCGGAGGCACCGGGGAAGGTGCCCGCGGTCGTCGCGAGGGTGAGGGCCAGCACGGCGAGGCAGCGGCGCGGAATTCCGCTGGGGCGGGTCAGGTTGATCATCGAGGCGCACCCTTTTCTCGCCTGCGGCCCCGGGGCGCGGGACCGGGAAGCCCTCGAAGTCTTCCCGGGACACACCGCCGAGTTAACGCCCCGTCACACCTTCGGACGCACAGGGCCTAGGTCGGCGGGCCTACGGCGAGGATCCGATGCGCGTGGGGCGTGGGCGTGCTTGGCTGCTGCCATGACCGAATTCAACGAGGCCGAACGCGCGTATCTGCGCTCGCAGCGACTCGGACGGCTGGCCACCGTTGATCCGCAGGGACAGCCGCAGGCCAACCCGGTCGGGTTCTTCCTCCAGGACGACGGGACGATCCTGATCGGCGGGTACGCCATGGGCGCCAGCAAGAAGTGGCGGAATCTGCAGAAGAACCCGAAGGTGGCGCTGGTCGTCGACGACATCGCAAGCCTGAGGCCGTGGCGGGTGCGCGGGATCGACGTCCGGGGCGAGGCCGAACTCCTCACCGGGCCCCATGAGTTGGGGCCACACTTCAGCGAGGAGGTCATCCGCATCCGGCCACGGCGGATCCACAGCTGGGGGCTGGAGGAGGGGCCCGAGGAAGGCTAGAGCGCGCCCTCCAGTGTCAGCAGCCGTAGCTTGCGGTCGAGGCCGCCCGCGTAGCCGGTGAGGGAGCCGTCCGCGCCGATCACACGGTGGCAGGGGCGGACGATGAGCAGCGGGTTGGCACCGATCGCCCCGCCGATGGCGCGCACGGCGGCCCGGGACGCTCCGATGCGGGCGGCGATGTCGCCGTACGTCGTGGTCGCGCCGTACGGCACGGAGTCGAGCGCGGCCCAGACGCGCTCGCGGAACTCGGTGCCGTCCGTGCGGAACTCCAGGTCGAACTCCTTGAGTTCACCGGCGAAGTACGCGCCGAGTTGCCGCTCCGCCTCGCGGAAGAGGCCGGGCGTGTGCTGCCACTCCGGCAGGAGCGTGCGGCCGCCCTTCTGGCCGGGCACCGAGAGCGAGGTGAGGGCGCCGGATGCGTCGGCGGTGAGGAGGAGCGGGCCGACGGGGCTGTCGACGGTCGTGTAGTGGACGCGGTCGAGATCGTCGTACTGAGCCATGATCAGTGGTTTTCCTGTTCGTGTGTCCGGGGAAGTTCGTGTGTCCGGGGAAGTTCGTGTGTCCGGGGAAGTTCGTGTGTCCGGAGAAGTTCGTCTGTCCGGAGATGCTGGAGGGCGTACGAGCGCCACGGGCGCCAGGCGTCGGGGACGTGCTCGCCGGGCGACGCCACATCGGGGTCGCCGAGGGCGCGGGTGCGGATGACCGCGGCGGTGCGGGCGTCCATGCCCGGCAGGGCGAGCAGCGCCTCATGGGCGTCGTCGCGGTCGGCACCGGCGTCGAGGCGGACGGTGCCGTCGGCGAGGGCGCAGGCGAGGGCGGCCGGTGTGCCGTGGAGTTCGGCTTCCGCGAGCGCGGCCGGTTCGGGGAAGACATGGGTGAGGGTGCCGTACGGGGAGTCCAGCGCCTTCCCGCACCGCTGGACGATGTGTTCGGCCCCCGCCCGCCCGACGAGCGCGCGCACGGCGAACTCCTCCGGGTCGGCCGCACCCGGCGAGCGCAGACCGGGCCGGGCGGCGACCAGCGGGGCGAGCCGGGGGTCGGCGCCGAGGCGCTCGTCGACGGCGTACGGATCGGCGTCGAGGTCGAACAGCCGCCGCAGCCGCTGGACGGCGGTGGTGAGATCGCGGGGGTCGGTGAGATGGAGCCGGGCGTCCAGCCAGCCGCCGGGGTGGCCGGAGGTCTCACGGGCCCCGGCCGGCCTGCGGGAGACCGGCCTGCCCGGCCGCTCGTCGACGGCCACGACGGCGGTGCCGTACGGCAGCCGGAGTGTACGACGGTACGTACGGCGTCCGCGCGGGCCGTCCATCTCCTCGATACCGTGGACGGCCTCCCGGGCGAGCAGGTCGAAGACGGCGGTGGACTGGTACGGGCCGCGGTGGGCGAGCCGCAGCGGGATCCCTGCGGAAGGGGCCGCGACGGGTCGGACGGCCGGTCCGCCGCGGGGTGCGGTGACGCGCAGTTCGCTCGGGGTGGCGGCGTAGACCGCCTTGACCGTGTCGTTGAACTGGCGCACGCTCGCGAATCCGGCCGCGAAGGCGATCTCCGTGACCGGCAGCGTCGTGGTCTGCAGCAGGACCCGGGCGGTGTGGGCCCGCTGGGCGCGGGCGAGCGCGACGGGTCCGGCGCCGACCTCGGCTGTGAGCTGCCGCTGCACCTGGCGGGCGCTGTACCCGAGGCGCGCGGCGAGCCCGCCGACGCCCTCGCGGTCGACGACGCCGTCCTTGATGAGGCGCATGGCGCGCCCCACGACGTCCGCGCGCACGTTCCACTCCGCGGAACCGGGCACGGCGTCCGGACGGCACCGCCGGCAGGCCCGGAACCCGGCGCTCTGCGCGGCGGCGGCCGTCGTATAGAACCGCACGTTGTGCCGCTTCGGCGTGACGGCGGGGCAGCTGGGCCGGCAGTAGATCCCGGTCGTCTCGACGGCGAAGATGAACTCTCCGTCGAACCGGGCGTCCCGGCTGCGCACCGCCTCGTACCTGGTGTCTTCCTGGGTCACGCCTTCCAGTTTCCGCCAGGTGCGGGAGTGGGGCTGGCGGAAATCGGACAGGACACTGGGGCTACTGCCACCGCCCCCGCTTGGCCTCCATCGCCGCCTTCCCGGCAGCGCCCTTCCGCTTCCACTCCCGTCGCAGTTCCGCCCGTACCCTCGCATCCGTCTTCGCGACGATCCACTGGTTCTCGCGCACCAGCTTCCGGTAGCTCTCCAGCCGCCGCTCGGACAGCCGCCCGTCCTCGATCGCCCCGAGCACCGCGCACCCGGGCTCCGCGACGTGCGCGCAGTCGTGGAAACGGCACTCCGCGGCCACTTCCTCGATCTCGGAGAACACCTGGCCCACGCCGGTCTCGGCGTCCCAGAGCCCCACACCGCGCAACCCGGGCGTGTCGATGAGGACTCCCCCGCCGGGCATGACGAGCAGATTGCGCGTGGTCGTGGTGTGCCTGCCCTTGCCGTCCATGTCCCGTGTGGCCTGCACGGTCATGACCTCCTCGCCGAGCAGCGCGTTCGCGAGGGTCGACTTTCCCGCACCCGACTGCCCGAGCAGCACGGACGTACCACCGGAGAGGAGCGCGGCGAGCACATCGAGCCCCTCCCCCTGCTGCGAGCTGACCGGCAGTACCTGCACCCCGGGGGCGGTCGTCTCCACGTCCTCGACGAGGTACGAGAGTGTCGTCGCGTCCGGTACCAGGTCGGCCTTGGTGAGCACCACGACCGGCTGCGCCCCGGACTCCCAGGCCAGCGCGAGAAAGCGTTCGATGCGGCCGAGGTCCAGCTCCACGGCGAGCGAAACGGCGACGACCGCGTGATCGACGTTGGCCGCGAGGATCTGGCCCTCGGACCGCTTGGACGACGTCGACCGCACGAACGCGGTACGCCGCGGCAGCAGCGTCCGTACGTACCGCGGATCACCGTCCGGGTCGACCGCGGCCCAGTCCCCCGTGCACACGACCTTCATCGGGTCACGGGGAACCACGAACTCGGTGTCGGCACGCAGGGCGCCGACCGGTGTGACGACATCGCACTGACCGCGGTCCACGCGTACGACACGGCCGGGGAGGAGGCCCTGCTCGGCGTACGGCGCGAACTCCGACTCCCATCCCTCGTCCCAGCCGTACGGGGCGAGAGGGTGCGACGAAGCAGAAGAAGCCGACGGAGAAAGGAGATTCAAGGGGGAACCCTTCACAAGGGCGGCCCCGGCGGCGCGCCCGCAGGCGCAAAGGAAGAAGAAGAGGTCAGCCGGAGACCGCGGAGGTGGAGTGGATGAACTTCCGGATGCGGGCAGCGCCCATCACAGAGACAGCCATCGGTCACACCTCCCATTTCTCACACGACTGACCACGGCAGCGAACAGCCACCGCCAGGAGCAAGGCTCACCCTAGAGGGACACACACTGGGGCACCACCGAATTTCTGTGACCGGCCCGACTGCGGCCCGGAGCCGGCGGAGACGTGGCCCGCGCCTCCTGCCAGGGCGCGGACCGGCACCATCCGCCCCCGCCTCATCCATCCAGCCCTCCTCTGTTTGACGACGTGTCAACTGTGATGCAGCCACGACCGGCTGAGGCATCAACAAGGAAACAGGACCGCCAAGTCGCCTACGAGCACCCTTGACACCGATCTATGGGCACCCCAATATCAGCGAACTGTTAACGGATACCAACCAGAAGGCACGGCATGGCCTCTGCAAGGGAACCACTGCTCGCGGCATACGGCGTAGTCAAACGGTTCGGCCACGTCCAGGCGCTCCAGGGCGCCGACTTCACGGCCTACCCCGGTGAAGTCGTCGCCCTGATCGGTGACAACGGCGCCGGGAAATCGACTTTGGTGAATGTGCTGTCGGGCGTGCTCGCCCCCGACGGCGGCGAGGTCCGTCTGGAAGGGGCGCCGGTGCGGTTCTCCGGGCCGGCGGACGCACAGCGCCATGGCCTGGAGACCGTCTACCAGGACCTCTCGTTGGCGCCCGATCTGGATGCGGCGGCCAATCTGTACCTCGGCCGGGAGCTCCTGCGCGGTGGCCTGCTGGGCCGCCTGGGCGTGCTCGACCGGCCCGCCATGCGACGGGAGGCGGTCAAGGCATTCGCCGACCTGGGCGTCGCACTGAAGGATGTGACAGCCTCTGTGACAACGTTGTCGGGTGGGCAGCGTCAGTCCGTGGCCGTGGCCCGTGCGGTCGCGTTCGCCAACAAGGTCATCTTCATGGACGAGCCGACCGCAGCCCTGGGTGTCGTGCAGCGCGCCCGTGTTCTGGAGACCGTCCGGAGGGTCGCCGACCGGGGCATCTGCGTCGTGCTGATCAGCCACAACATGCCCGAGGTGCTGTCGGTGGCCGACCGGGTCGAGGTACTGCGGCTGGGCCGGCGGGTCGCCTCGTTCACCGCGGCCGACACCACGATCGAGGAGCTCGTCGGAGCCATGACCGGATCGCTGGACGACCCCGTGCACAAGCATGCGGCACACGGCCCGGCCGGTGTGACGGAAGCGGAGGAAGGGCGATGACCGCCGACAGCCAGGAAATACGGCAGAGCGCGCAGGTACAGGATCCGCCCCGGTCCGAGGGCGGAGGGAGCGCGATACCCGCCTGGCTGCGGCGGGCGGCCACCGTCAGTGAACTGTGGACGTTCGTGATCCTCGTGGCGCTGGTCGTGTTCTTCACCATCGCCGCGCCCGGCAAGTTCTTCACCACCTACGACCTCACGCAGATAGCCGTCAACGCGGCCATCTATCTGGTTCTCGGCGTCGGCATGACGTACGTGATCATCACGGCGGGCATAGACCTGTCGATCGGCTCGGTCCTCGTTCTGGCCGCGGTGGCCGCGGGCGAGTACAACATCCATCACGGCGGGGCCGACGCCGGCTGGGGGACGGTCGCGGTCTGTGTCCTCATAGCTCTTGCCGTCGGCACCGCGTGGGGCGCACTGCAGGGAGCGGTGGTGGCGACCGGGAAGGTGCCTCCGCTGATCGTCACGCTCGGCGGCCTGGGTGCGGCGTTGGGTCTGGCCGAACTCGCCACCGGCGGCCAGGATCCGGCCGGTGCGGCCTCCGCCCACCTGCAGAACAGCCTCGGCTTCGGCAAGGTGCTCGGCATCCCGTGGATGGTGATACTCGCCGCGGTGGTCACCGCCCTGTTCGGCGCGGTGCTGGGCGGTACGAGGTTCGGCAACTACACGCTGGCGATCGGCTCCAACCCGGCGGCCGTACGGCGCGCGGGCATACCGGTGGGGCGGCACCTGGTCAAGGTGTACGGGCTGATGGGTCTGCTGGCCGGGCTGGGCGCGGTGATGTGGCTGGCCTCGTACGGCACGACGTCCATCGCCGGACACTCCACCGACAACCTGAAGGTGATCACCGCGGTGGTCCTCGGCGGCACCAGCCTGTTCGGCGGGCGCGGATCGGTGCTGGGCACCGTGATCGGCGTGTTCATCCCCGCGGTACTCACCACCGGACTGATCGTCATCGGCGTCCAGCAGTACTGGCAGGACGTCGCGGTCGGCGTCGTGCTGGTCGCAGCCGTCTACATCGACCAGATGCGCAGGAAGACCCGAGAGCGCACATGACCGGGACAACCACCCACGGCGCCGAGCGCGCAGCTAAGGAGAACTCCGTGATGTCGAGCATTCGCAGCAGGCGCGGGCTACTGGTCGCCACGGGCACTGTGCTGGCCCTCGTCACCAGCGCCGCATGCAGTTCGTCGAGCAGCGGCGGAGGTTCGGGTTCGGCCGGAGGGGCCGCCCACAAGAAGGTCAGGCTGATCACCGGTGTGAAGAGCGACCCGTTCTACATCACCATGACCTGCGCCGCGCAGACCGAGGCCAAGGCCAAGGGCATGGACTTCACCGCCGACGGTTCCGCGCAGTGGGATGTGTCGGTCCAGCGCCCCCTCATCGACTCCGTGGCGGCGGCCAGGCCCGACGGGCTGATGGTCTCGCCGGTCGACACCAGCGCGCTCACCCCCTCGCTCAAGCAGATCCAGTCGTCGGGAACCAAGGTCGCGCTCGTGGACACCACGGTCAGTGATCCCTCGATCGGCATCACCCGTATCTCCTCCGACAACGAGAAGGGAGGACGGGTCGCCGCCGACGCGCTCGCCAAGTTGATGAAGGAGAAGGGCTCGGTCATCGTGATCAGCGTCAAGCCCGGCGTCTCCACCACCGACGCCCGGATCAAGGGCTTCACCGAGGAGATGGCCAAGTACCCGGGCATCAAGGTGCTTCCCACCCTCTACGACAACGACCTGCCGGCCACCGCGGCCTCCCAGATCCAGTCGACGCTGGCGGCCCACCCCGATCTGGGGGGCGTCTTCGCGGGCAACACCAACACCGGCCAGGGCATCGCCACCGGCCTCAAGCAGGCCGGCAAGCAGGGCGCCGTGAAGGTCGCCGCCTTCGACGCCGAACCCGACGAGATCGCCGCGCTCAAGGCGGGCACCCTACAGGTCCTGGTCGCCCAGGATCCGGCGGCGATCGGAAGGCAGGCCGTCGATCAACTCGCCGCCGCCTTCGACGGCAAGACCGTCGAGAAGTCGATCGGCACCGACATGGTCGCCATCACCAAGGACAACATGAACGACTCGGCGGTCAGCAAGTACTTCTACAAGTCCGGTTGCTGACAGACGGTCAGGCTGCTCACCGGCCCACAACGACCGGGTGGACCCGGCTCTTCCGCTCATCCTGCGGGTCCATCCGGCCGGTCCACCCGTGGCGGCTCAGCCGGCCGTCGAGCAACTGGCCCCGTTCACCGTGAAGTCACGCGGTTCCGAGTTGCTGCCGTGCCACGAGGAGAGGAAGCCGACGGCGAACGTGCCGTTCGCGGCGACCTTCTTGTTGTAGTCGGCGGCCTTCGCGGTGACGTCCGAGCCGTCCTGCGTGAAGGTGCCGTCCCACATCTGCGTGATGTGCTGGCCGTCCTTGAACGTCCAGCCGATGCTCCAGTCGTCGAGCGCCTCGGTCGAGGTGACCGTGACCGTGGCCTGGAA
Organism: Streptomyces sp. NPDC001634; assembly: GCF_040298185.1. NCBI lineage: Bacteria > Bacillati > Actinomycetota > Actinomycetes > Kitasatosporales > Streptomycetaceae > Streptomyces > Streptomyces sp. NPDC001634. The sequence goes on from NZ_JBEOZU010000015.1 coordinate 11,508, forward strand.
GCCGTCCGGCCACTCGTTGACCACCTCGTACTTCACCCGGCAGGTCGACGGCTTGTCCTCGGCCGAGTGCGATGCGGAGGGCGAGTCGTCCACGGGGGACGTGGACTTGCCCTGCGGTTCCGTGTCGGAGTCGCCGTGCTTCGTGGTGGCCCCGGAGCCGGCCGGGCGAGAGGTCGAGGAGGTGCCCGCCGCGCCCTTGCCCGCGACCGGGGCGAGGGACGGCGTGGACGGTGTCGGCCCGGCGACCGTCTGATCGGTCGGGTCAGCGCTCGCGGTCGCCTGTCCGCCCGAGTCGCCGAGCTGCATCAGCGAGACCGTGAGCGCCAGGGCGGACACGATCACGGCCGATACGAGGATCCCCGTCCGGCCGATACGGGGCCGTGTCACCACACCGGTCGCGATGCCCCGGTCCGTACCCGCGTCCGCGCGCCCACCGCTCAGTCCGGCCTCCGCCGCCCGGCGCCGTCGCTCCAGGTAGGCGAGCCCGCCCCAGCCGATCACTCCGCTCGCCAGCGCGGCCGGCGTGCCCCCGCCGTGCAGCCGCAGGCATGCCGCGGCCTCCGCACACTCCACGCAGGTGGCGAGGTGCCGCGAGAGGTCCTCGGGCGTCTCGGCGCCCGGCGAACGGGTGACCGCGTCCAGGAGCCGGGCGTAGCTGCGGCAGCCGGGGTCCATGGGCGTGTCGAGGTGGTTGCGCTGGCAACGGTCCCGGAACAGCGCCCGCACCTGGGCGAGTTCCTGCGCCGCCGCGGCCGGGTCCAGACCCAGCCGGCGGGCCACGTCGGTCAGCGGCAGCGCCTCCACCTCGGCCAGCCAGAGCAGTGCCGCGTCGGGCTCCTGCATGTCCCTGAGTCCGCGCAGGGCCAGGGGGCGCTGGAGGGGCGGCCCGGAGTAGCGTGCGGCCTTGTCGGAGTTCAGCCACAGCCGCAGCTCGGGGTCGAGCCAGTGGCCCTTGCCCTCGGCCTCCCAGGCCGCGGCGGTGGTGCGCACCGAGGTCAGCAGCAGGGGGATCCCGGGCAGCCGGGGGATGCGGCGCCCGGTCGTCCTGGCCTGGGCCTCGGCGGCACGCGCCTCATGGATGCCATGGGTGAAGGCCTCGGTGGCCAGTTGCCTGCCGTACGTCGAACCGGACGTGCACAGGTCGGCGTACGACAGCACCGCGTCCCAGCACTCCGAGAACAGCGCGGCCTCGGCGGCGTCCTGGGGGGTCGGCAGGTCGGGCATGGGGGGCTCCTGCATCAACTGCTTCCACAAGCAAAGCCAACTCACCTGAGATACAAGGGAGTTGAGGATCGTCTCACGACAGACCCAGAGCCTTTCACGGTTCCCACACAACTGACAAGCGGCGTATTCAAATGCCGTTACCGGCGGTCGCGCTCTGTTGAGTTGTTGTACGGATCGGGGCCCCCTCCGACTCAACGCATGGGGCCCGCGATCGAATTGTTACGCCTGGGACGGCGCCTCGGCACCCTCCTGAGCCGGGAGGCTGTCCATGAAGGAGCTCACGGAGAACACGGCGCGGCCGGGGCCGGGCGGGCCGTAACCGGGCGGCGAGGAGAGCCCGAAGTCATCCATCGTGGCGCGGTAGGCCTCGAGCAGACGGATGTGGTACTCCAGCGGGGCGCCCTGCGGGTTGGCCTTGCCCAGCGGGGTCGTCGGCTCCGGGCACCAGGTGGTGAAGCGGGGCGTGATGCCGTGCGACATGAAGAAGCGGAGCCCTTCCGTGGTCGAGGCGATCGCCTCGTCGACCGTGGTGAAGCCGAAGGGTTCGGCCATCTCCACGCCCGCCACGAAGTTGGGGATCACGTTGCGCGCGCCGAAGACGTCCGCCGAGTCGAGGATGCGCCTGTGCCACTCGTCGCGGCCGACGTAACGCTCCTTGCCCGGGCAGTACAGCTCGAACAGCCGTCGGTCCCACACCTCGTAGTTGGGGTGGTAGATCTGCACGCCGTAGTCCTTGAACCGCTGCACATCCGCCTTCGGCAGCGCCTGCGCGACGACCTTGCCGATCCAGCGGCCCGGGAAGCGCTCCTCGATGGCCTTGGCGTAGTGCCCGTAGAAGTCGGCCTCGTCGCGGCCGGCGACCGTCTTGGTGATGGCGCCGCCGGTGAGCGTGTAGGCGGTGGAGGCCTTCTGGGTGTCGTACCGGTCGATGATCTCCAGGGCCTCGAGGACCTCCTCGACGTCCTTCACACCCGTGTAGGGCCGCCCGGCCGCCTTGTGCTGGCGCCAGTTGTGGTTGATGTCGCAGTACTGGCACTCCTCCTTGGCGCCGAAGTACTGGCAGACACGGAAGACGGTGAGGTAGATCAGATAGCCCCATTGGATGGTCGGGGCCACCTCCATCACGGACTTCCCGTTGGAGAGGGTGTGCCGGTAGTACTCGGGCATGGGCGGGACACCCACGTCGGCGATCCGCCGGCCGTCGAGGTAGAGCCCGAGCATCCCCTCCTCGTCGGCGGCCACGCGGTAGGGCGAGGACGGATTGACCCGTACGGAGACGACGGTCCGCCGCAGGTCGTAGGGGCCGCCGGTGAGGATGATCTCCTCGGGCGGGCGCCTCAGCGCCGCCTCGCCCAGCTCGGGCAGGGTGCCGTGGTCGAAGGAGAAGATGAAGTACGACTTCGGTTTGACCTCGCCGTCCTCGTTGTCCGAGAGCGCGGACGCATCGAAGGCCACACCCCCGCGGAGCAGATCCTCTTTGAAGACGGCTTCCCGCGGAACGTGCGGGAAACGCTCCATCAGATCCTCTACCAGTGCGGTGCGGCTGCCCATCCCGTATCTCCTCCCGGCTCAGGCGTACGACTCCTCACGGTATGCCCCCGCCCGCGCGTCAGCCGTGCCGGGTCCCCCCGAGCCGCGCGATGTGTGCCGGAACGGGGACGTCCGGCGGCAGGCGGGGGTCGGGGACGGGCGTGCCCCAGGTCGAGGTGAGGGGCAGCACTCCGGCCCACAGGCCGAGCTCGGCGTCGGGTCCGTCGCCGTCGTCGGGCGCGCCCGTGCGGATCTTCACTGACGCCTCTTCGAGGGACAGGGCCAGCAGGGTGGTGGCGGCGAGCTCCTTCCGGTTCGGCCGCCGGGCGTACGACCACTGCCCCGGTGCGGTGTGCTCGCTCAGCCGGCGCAGCCCCTCCAGCTTCTCTTCCGGGTCGGTGACCTTGCGGGCCATCCCGTGGATGATCGCACTGCGATAGTTCAGGCCGTGCTCGAACACCGACCGCGCCAGGACGAGTCCGTCCACATGGGTGACGGTGACGCACACGGCCGTGTCGCCCGCGAGGCTCCGGCTGGCCACGGAGCCATGCACGTACAGCTGCCGTTCGTCCCGCCCGTACACGGTGGGCACGACCAGGGGCCGCCCCTCGACGATCACGCCGAGGTGGCAGACGAACCCGGCGTCGAGAATCGCCTCGAGATCGGCGCGCCGGAGGCTGCCCTGCTCGCGCAGGCGGCGGTGCCGGGTGAGGTCGGTCTGCGGGAGGGTGGTGGGGAGAGGGCGCTCCATCATGGGCGGGACGTTACCGATATCGCGAACGAAGAGCCATACTTTGACGAAATCAGCGAGTCAATGGACTCAATTCAACGAAATACGCAATCCCCACGCCCGGGCGGCCGGTGTCTCGCGGCCGGCGCTGTACCAGTACTTCCGCAACAAACAGGACGTCTTCGCCGCCGTCGCCGAGCGGGTGACCGATCAGCTGACGGACGCCGCACACCGGGCCCGCGACACCGAGGGAACGCTCACGGACCGGGTGTACGGAGTGCTCTCGGTGAAGCTGGAGGCGGCGGTCGGGGTCGCCGAGGCGCGGTTCCGGCAGGAACTGGTCGCGGAGGCGGCCGCGATGGGCCTGAGCGCGGTCGAGGACCGGCTGCTCGACGCGCTCGCGGAGTTGCTCCACGCCACGCCCGAGCCGCGCGAGACGGCTGCCCTGCTGCTCGCCGCGACCGTGGGGATCGGTCAGTCGGAGGGCACCCCCGACGACCTCCGCCGCCGACTGCGCCGACTGCGCCGACTGGTCGGCCTCGTCATCGGCGGCCTCGACAACCCTTCACCCACAAGGAGCTGAGAGCATGCTCGGCACCCTCGTCCTGGGCTTCGCAGCAGGCTTCTGCGCGGGGAACGGACTGCCTTACTACGTCGCGGGAAGCACCGGCGAGAGCACCAGCCCGGGGCCGTTCCGGCCGTCCGCACTCACCAACGTCGCCGTCGGCCGGCTGCTGCTCGTCGCCGCCGCCGTCTGCCGGCACTTCACCGACACGGAGGCGCACGCGCTGCCGACGTACGCGGCGGCCTCAGCGGGTGTGCTGCTCGTCGGTCTCGTCCACGCCCGGCTGTGGCGCACCGACCCGTGGGGCAGTGCGCGCAGGGCCGGTGCGCACTGATCCGGCCGGTCCGTGCAGGATGGTCCGCAGCTCGGGCGCCCCGGCATCCGCCGCCGCGATCTCGTAGTACCGCACATCTCAGGGAGGGGACTACAGCATGACGGACCCGGTCACCAACTGGGCGGGCAACATCACGTACGCCGCCAAGGAGCTGCACCGCCCGCACTCGCACGACGCGCTGACGGCGCTGGTGGCCGGGAGTGCGAAGGTGCGGGTCCTGGGCAGCGGGCACTCCTTCAACGAGATCGCCGAACCGGGCGCCGACGGCGTCCTGCTCTCGCTGGACGCCCTGCCGGCCGAGGTGGACGTCGACACGACGGCCCGCACGGTACGGGTCGGCGGCGGCGTACGGTACGCCGCCCTCGCGCGCGTGGTGCACAAGCACGGGCTCGCCCTGCACAACATGGCCTCCCTGCCGCACATTTCGGTGGCGGGTTCGGTGGCGACGGGCACGCACGGCTCGGGCGTCACCAACGGCTCGCTCGCCTCGGCCGTACGGGAGGTGGAACTCGTCACGGCGGACGGATCGGCGCTGAAGATCGGCCGGGGCGACCCGGGCTTCGACGGTGCCGTCACGGCGCTCGGCGCCCTCGGGGTCGTCACCGCGCTCACCCTCGACCTGACAGAGGACTTCACGGTCGAGCAGCATGTGTTCACCGAACTCCCCCTGGAGGGGCTGGACTTCGAGACGGTGGCGGCGACGGCGTACAGCGTGAGCCTGTTCACCGACTGGCGTGCGCCGGGCTTCCGGCAGGTGTGGCTGAAGCGGCGCACCGACCAGCCGCTGCCGGACTTCCCGTGGGCCGCGCCCGCCACCGAGGCGATGCACCCCGTGCCGGGCATGCCCGCGGTCAACTGCACCCAGCAGTTCGGTGTTCCGGGCCCCTGGCACGAACGGCTCCCGCATTTCCGGGCGGAGTTCACCCCGAGCAGCGGCGCCGAGCTGCAGTCGGAGTATCTGCTGCCGCGCCCGTACGCCCTCGACGCACTGCACGCGCTCGACGCGATCCGTGCGACGGTCGCGCCCGTGCTGCAGACCTGCGAGGTGCGGACCGTCGCCGCCGACGCACAGTGGCTGAGCCCCGCCCACGGCCGGGACAGCGTGGCGTTCCACTTCACCTGGATCGAGGACACGGAGGCCGTGCTGCCCGTGGTGCGGCGGGTCGAGGAGGCGCTCGGCGCCTTCGAGGCGCGGCCGCACTGGGGCAAGGTGTTCACGGTGCCCGCGGAGGTGCTCCGCGCGCGCTACCCGCGGCTCGGCGACTTCGCGGCGCTGACGGCGCAGCTGGACCCGGCGGGGAGGTTCCGGAACGCGTTCGTGCGGGCAGTGCTAGGTTTTTGAGACGAGTCCCCGAGGGGGCCCTCAGACTTCATAAACCCCCTTTCCTAACCCCTTGTAGAAAGTCCGGCCTCGTCATAGGCTCACGCCGCGCCGAGGCACGAGGCCTCGCCAGGGTCCGAAAGGAACGGGGACGTGCCGGTGAAGCGCACATCACGCGACATTCGCACCGCGAACCGTTACGAGGTGCTGCGCCAGATCATCGCCCAGTCACCCACCTCCCGCCAGGAGCTGGCGGCCGCCACCGGGCTCAGCCTGGCCACGGTCGCCACGCTCGTCGGCGAGCTGCTCGAACTCGGCATGCTGACCGAGGTCGGCTTCGAGGACTCGGCGGGCGGCCGGCCGCGCGGCCTGGTGGCCGTCAACGCGTCGGGGGGTGCGTTGATCGGCGTCGACATCGCGGAGACGTACGTTCGCGTCGAGCTGTTCGACCTGGCGCTCAACATGCTCGCCCGCGCCGACGAGGACATGCGCCCCGGCGAGAACCGCCCCGAACAGGTCGTCGCCCATGTCGCGGCGGCCGTCGGGTCGGTGGTCACCCAGGCCGGAGTGGAAGGCGCCCGTGTCCTCGGCGTGGGCGTCAGTGTGCCCGGCCAGGTCGACCGCGACCGGGGCGTCTGCGAGTACGCGCCGAACTGGGACTGGCACAACGTACCGCTGCTCGACCTGCTGTCCGAGCACATCGCCTACCCCCTCTACCTGGACAACCCGCTGCGCGCCTGCGCGGTCGCCGAGCTGTGGTTCGGCGCGGCCCGCGGGCGCGGGGACGCCGTGGTCGTCAATCTGGGCACGGGCGTCGGAGCCGGGCTCGCGCTGGGCGGCGGGCTGCACCGCGGCGTCAGCAACAGCGCCGGCGAATGGGGCCATACGACGCTGGTCCTGGACGGACGCCTGTGCCACTGCGGCAACCACGGCTGCGTGGAGACGTACGTCGGGGCGCCCGGCATCATGCTGAACCTGCGGGAGCTCAGCCCGCGCAGCCCGCTGCTGCACCCCGAGGACCAGACCGCCACGATCAACGCCCTCGCCCACGGGGTCGCCGCACAGGACCCGGTCGCGCTCAAGGTCGTCCGGGACACGGCCCGCTACCTCGGTGCCGGGATCGCCGACCTGGTCAACCTGCTCAACCCCGAAGTGGTCGTGCTCAGCAGCTGGGTCGCGGCCACGCTCGGCGAGCCGCTGCTCGCCGAGGTACGCGAGGCCGTCGGCCGGCACGCGCTGAAACGGCCGTACGCCGCCACCGAGATCGTCCTCTCCCCCATCCCCACCGACCCGGTGTGCCTCGGCGCCGCGACCTTCGCCCTCGAAGGCGCGCTCCAGCCCGTCCGCCCCGCAAAGGACAAGCACAGCCACACCACGCGCACAACCCCCGCAAGGAGCCGTACCGCACCACCTTCATGACGACGGAAGGGATGCAGTTTTGACGCGCACCAGCAAAGCCCCCAGCAGATCCGTCCTCGCGACAGCCGCGGCCGCACTCGCTGTCACGGGAGCCCTGATCTCCGCCCCGACCGCAGGCGCCGCCGAATCCACGGCCGCCGAAGTCTCCCCGCACGCCGCTCAGACCATCGACAACATCGGCGCCTCCGGTGCCTGGTGGGTCAACGACCTCCAGCACTTCTCGCCGGCCGTCCAGGCCCGGGTCGCGAAGCTCCTGTTCTCCCAGCAGGGCCTGGACCTCAGCTCGTACCGCTACAACATCGGCGGTGGCGGCGTCGCGGTCACCACCCCGGCCCGCGCCGCCGAGGACTTCCTCAACTCCGGCGGCACCTACGACTGGAGCAAGGACAAGGGCGGCCGGACGTTCCTCAAGTACGCCGCGAACTACGGCGTGAAGGACCTGATCGGTTTCGTCAACAGCGCGCCGGCCCAGTGGACGACCAACGGGAAGAGCTGCGGCGGTCAGCTGAAGCCGGAGAACGAGGGCGACTTCGCCAAGTACATAGCCGACGTGACCGACCACTTCGCGCGGCAGGGCGCGAAGCTCGACTACATCAGCCCCTTCAACGAGCCGGACAACAGCTTCGCGGACTGCGGCCAGGAAGGCATGCCGGTACCGGTCGACCAGCGCGACGACATCGTGCGGGCCCTCGGCGCCGAGCAGAAGGCACGGCACCAGAAGACCGGCATCATCGCGGACGAGTCCAGCAAGACGACACAGTTCACCAGCGAGCTCCCGCAGTGGATCTCACAGCCGGACACCGCGCAGTACGTGTCCAAGCTGGCTCACCACACGTACAACAACCCGGACGACGGGCAACTCGCCAACGTCTACGAGACGTCGAAGGCGGTCGGCAAACAGCCCTGGGCCACCGAGATCTGCTGCTTCGGCAAGGGCACGACCGGCTGGAACCAGGAGTACGACCCGACCATCGACAACGCCCTGCTGATGTCGCGGATCATCTACAAGGACTTCGCGTCGTCCCACGACTCGGCGTTCCAGTGGTGGGTGGCCCTGGCCAGCGGCTACGGCACCTCCCCCGACACCAGGAACGACCAGGGCTGGAACGACGGCCTGATCTACTACGACCCCGACTACGCGACGAACGGCAACCAGAAACTGTACTTCACGAAGCGGTACTACGCGCTCGGCCAGTACAGCAAGTTCGTGAGGCCCGGCTCGGTGGCGCACAACGTGACGGGCGCCCCGAGCGGGGTCGAGGTCACGGCGTACGACAGCAAGGGCAAGTGGGTGGTCGTGGTGAACAACCACAACACCACGGACACTGCTCTGAATCTGCACTTCAACAGCAAGACGCCGGTACGGGCCACGCAGGCCGTGCGGACGTCGGCCACGGAGGACTGGGCGTCGGTCGCGAAGCCGACGGTGACCGGATCGACGGCCTCCACGACGCTCGCGGCGCGCTCGATCACCACGTTCGTCTTCGACCGGCACGGATACGGCAGTACGGCCGTCACGGGCGTCTGGAAGGGCCTGCAGTCCGGCAAGTGCCTGACGGCGGCCGCGTCGGGCGCCGCGATCAACACCTGCACGGGCGACGCCGGGCAGTCGTGGTCGTACGACTCCTCGGGCACGCTCAAGGGTGCAGGCGGCTATCTGACCGCCGGGGCTTCGGGTCTCACGACCGCGGCCTACACGGGTGACGCCACCCAGCGCTGGCTGCTCAACGCCAACGGTCAGATCCTCAACGAGGCATCCGGCACATGCCTCGACGTCAGCGGTCAGGCGACCGCCGACGGCAGCGAAGTGATCCTGTACAGCTGCAACGGCGGCTCCAACGAGGCCTGGAACAGGCAGCAGTAACCCCCTGACCGAGGGCCGCCGGCCCCCTGACCCGGCGGCCCTCACCTCCCCGCTCCACCCCCCATGTTCGTCATTCCGAACCGGACACAACGTTTCGCACAGACTTCGTCCAACCCCTTGCCGAAGCCTTAGCCGAAGGTTAACGTCCCGCACCGCACCGCAATTTGAGCCATCTCGCGCTGAGCCGTCAGAGCCGCAGCCGCAATCGAGACAAGGACGTCAACATGTCGGCAATGAGCAGCAACTGGGACCGCCGATCACTCCTGAAGGCCGCGGCGGGACTGGCCGCCGCCGGCTCGCTCGCCGCCTGCGGCAGCAACAACGGCCGTGGCGGAGGCAGTGGTTCGGGCAAGAATCTCACCCAGTACTTCCACGCCTACGGCGAGGCGGGCGTCGAACAGGCCGTCAAGCGCTACGCGAAGGCGTACACCAAGGCCAATGTGACCACGCAGTGGATCACCGGCAACAACTTCGAGAACAAGCTCTTTCCGGCCCTGCTCACCAAGCAGGCACCCGACGTCTTCGAGTTCCACCCGCAGATCCAGCTCGTCAAGAGCGGTCAGGTGGCCGATCTGACCGACATCATCAGCCCGGTCAAGGACGACTTCAACCCGGCCGACATCAAGTCGCACACGGTCGACGGGAAGATATACGGCGTCCGGATGATCGACGACCCGCAGTTCTTCTTCTACCGCAAGTCGATGCTGGAGAAGGCGAAGGTCGACGTACCGACGACCCTCGACGAGCTGATCGAGGCCGCAGCGAAGCTCACCACCAGCAAGGTCAAGGGCCTCTTCCTCGGCAACGACCTGACCCCGATCCAGAACAACCTCATCTGGTCGGCCGGCGCCGACACCCTCGACGAGAAGAACCAGATCGCCTACCACACCGACGGTGTCGTCGAGGGCCTCACCAAGCTCCGCAAGCTGTTCACCAGCGGCAATCTGCTGCTGGACGCCCCGGCCGACTTCTGGGACCCCTCCGCGTTCAACCAGGGCTTGTGTGCCATCCAGTGGGGCGGCATGTGGGGGATGCCCGCCACGCAGCAGGCGCTCGGCGACGACTTCGGCGTCTTCCCGTTCCCGAAGGTCGGCTCGAACGGCAAGCAGTCGGTCTACAACGGCGGCTGGTCGATGTTCGTCAATGCCAAGGGCGACAACGTCGACGCGGCCAAGGAGTACGTGAAGTGGCTGTGGATCGACCAGAAGCAGTACCAGGAGGACTTCTCCACCTCCTACGGATTCCACATTCCGCCGCGCGCCTCGATCGCCGCGCAGGCCACCAAGCTGAAGTCGGGTGCGGCGGCTGACGGCGTCAAGCTCTTCAACACCTACGGGCACTTCGACAACATCGGCTGGACCCAGGCCATGATCACGGCGTTCAACGACGTCATCGCCAACACCGTCCGCAAGAACGGCGACCCGAAGGCCGCGCTCGACACATGCGACACAAAGGTCAACCGCGAGCTGAAGAAGCTGTTCGGATAGACCGGCGGACGGACTGCGACATGTCGACCACGACTGCGCGCGACCTCGCGCGCCCCGCCTCGGCCAAGGCCTCCCAGGCCCGGCCGCGGCGGGGCCTGCGGGCCAACGCCACCCTGAACTTCTGGCTCTTCACCGGGCCGTTCCTCCTCGGCCTGGTGATCTTCGTCTTCGTGCCGATCGGCTGGAGCATCTGGCTCAGCTTCTTCGACGCCCGGTTCACCGTCACGCCGAGCAAGTTCATCGGCTTCGACAACTACAAGACGGTCCTGACGGACCCCAACTTCACCGACTCTCTGGTGACGTTCACGGTGTTCGCCGCATTCATCGTGCCACTCACCTGGGGGCTCTCCCTGGGCCTGGCCCTGCTGGTGAACCGGCTCAGGTTCATGCAGGCCTTCTTCCGGTCGGTCTTCTTCCTGCCGACCGCCTGCAGCTATGTGGCCGCCTCGCTCATCTGGAAGATGTCCATCTTCAACGGTGTCCGATTCGGTCTGGCCAACACCGTCCTCGGCTGGTTCGGCGTCGACCAGGTGGCCTGGCTCGCCAATCCCGACCCACCCTGGTACTGGCTGGTCATCGTGACACTGCGCCTGTGGCTACAGGCCGGTTTCTACATGATCCTGTTCCTGGCGGCGCTCCAGAACATCCCGTCGGAGCTGTACGAGGCCGCCGCCATCGACGGCGCCAGGCCAGGCTGGCAGATGTTCCGCTACATCACGCTGCCGCAGCTGCGGGCCACCTCCACCGCGGTGATCCTGCTGCTGCTCGTCGCGGCCTACCAGGCCTTCGACGAGTTCTTCAACCTGATGGGCAAGGCCACATGGGGCCAGCCTCCCCTCGTCATCCTCTACAAGACGGCCATCGGTGTGAACCAGGACTACGGCCAGGGCAGCGCGGGCGCGGTCATCCTGACCTTGCTGATCTGCGTCGTGACCCTGTTCCAGGGCAGGATCATGGGCTTCGGAAGGGGTGAGGAGTCCAAGTGACCACCACCACGCCTCCGGTCGACAGGCCGCGCCGCGTCAAGCGCGGAAGCGTCATCGGCAACACCGGCCTCTACATCGCCGTCGGGATCGCCGCCCTGCTCTTCCTGCTCCCCTTCTACCTGATCGTCCGCAACTCGCTGATGAAGGACCCGGAGATCACGGGTGAGAACTGGAAGTGGTTCCCCAGCCACATCCAGTGGAGCAACATCACCGAGCCGTTCCACGACGTCACCGTCGACTTCGGCGCCTCGCTGGTCAACTCCGCGATCGTCGCGGTCCTGACGACGGTCGGCACCCTCCTGGTCTGCTCGCTGGCCGGCTACGGCATCGCCCGCATCCCCTACCGCCACGCCAACAAGGTCTTCTACGCCGTCCTGGCGACCCTGATGGTCCCGACCGCCGTCACCTTCGTGCCCAGCTTCGTGCTGGTCTCGTCGCTCGGCTGGGTGGACTCGTACCGCGGTCTCATCATTCCGGGCCTCTTCAGCGGTTTCACCTGCTTCCTGTTCCGCCAGTACTTCCTGGGCTTCCCCAAGGAGCTGGAGGAGGCGGCACGCGTGGACGGGCTCGGCTACTGGGGCGCGTACTGGCGTATCGTCGTACCGAACTCGCTGAACTTCTTCGCGGCCATCGCCACGATCACCTTCATCAGCGGCTGGAACGCCTTCCTGTGGCCGCTGGTCATCGGCCAGGACCCCAGCTCCTGGACCGTCCAGGTCGCGCTCTCCTCGTACATGACCAACCAGACCGTCAACTACCACCTGATCTTCATGGCCACCGCCATCTCGATCCTGCCCCTGGTGTTCGTGTTCCTCTTCCTGCAGCGCTGGCTGGTGCAGGGGGTCGCACAGACCGGCATCAAGGGCTGACGCCTTCCTCTCACGACCTGGAGACCGATGTCTTTCCGCACCCCTACGGCCATCGACTACGTCGAGGACGTCTCGCCGGGCAGCGGTGCCCTGCCGCCGCGCGCCTGGTACGCGTCCTCGTCCGCCGTGTCCCTCTCTCTGAACGGCAGCTGGCGTTTCAGGCTGTCGGCGACGGCCGACGCCGAGGACGACTCGTTCGCCGAGCCCGGATTCGACGCCGGGGACTGGGCGGAGGTCTCGGTCCCCGGCCACTGGGTCCTGCAGGGCAGTGGCTCGTTCGGATCCCCCATCTACACCAACCACCTCTACCCCTTCCCGGTCGACCCGCCGCGCGTGCCGACCGAGAACCCGACCGGTGACCATCTGCGCGTCTTCGACCTGCCGTCCCACTGGCCGTCGGACGGCGGGGCGGTGCTCCGTTTCGACGGCGTCGAGTCATGCGCCCGGCTCTGGCTGAACGGCACTGACCTCGGCGAGTTCAAGGGCTCGCGGCTGCCGCACGAGTTCGCGGTCGGGCATCTGCTCAAGCCGAGCCGCAACGTGCTCGCCGTCCGCGTCCACCAGTGGTCCGCGGGCTCGTACCTGGAGGACCAGGACCAGTGGTGGCTGCCGGGCATCTTCCGGGACGTCACCCTGCTGCACCGCCCGGCGGGCAGCGTCCTCGACTTCTTCGTGCACGCCTCGTACGACCACGTGACCGGCGAGGGCACGCTGAAGGTCGACTCGGACGTGGACGGCCGGGTCACCGTGCCCGCCCTGGACATCGATGTCGCCACCGGCGAGTCCGTGACCGTCCCCGTGAAGCCGTGGACCGCGGAGACCCCGAAGCTGTACGACGGAGTGCTGGTCACCGAGGGTGAGCGTGTGCCGCTGCGGATCGGCTTCCGCACGGTCGTCCTCGAGGACGGCCTGATCAAGGTCAACGGAAAGCCGGCCCTGTTCAAGGGCGTCAACCGGCACGAGTGGCACCCCGAGAAGGGCCGCGCCCTCGACCCGGAGACCATGCGCGAGGACGTGCTGCTGATGAAGCGGCACAACATCAACGCCGTGCGCACCTCGCACTACCCGCCGCACCCGGCCTTCCTCGACCTGTGCGACGAATACGGGCTCTGGGTCATCGACGAGTGCGACCTGGAGACCCACGGCTTCGTGGAGCAGGCCTGGCGCGACAACCCTGTCGACGACGACCGCTGGACCCCGGCCCTCCTGGACCGCGCCGCCCGTATGGTCGAGCGCGACAAGAACCATCCGTCGGTCGTCATCTGGTCCCTGGGCAACGAGGCCGGCACCGGCCGCGGTCTGACGGCGATGGCCGAGTGGATCCATGGCCGCGACTCCTCACGGCTCGTGCACTACGAGGGCGACATCAACTGCCGTGACACGGACGTGTATTCGCGGATGTACGCCTTCCACGACGAGGTCGAGAGGATCGGCAAGGGCCTGGACGGCGGAACGCACAAGCGCCGGGAACTCCCCTTCATCCTGTGCGAGTACGGCCACGCCATGGGCAACGGCCCCGGAGGCATCGCCGACTACCAGCGGCTCTTCGAGGCGCACGACCGGCTCCAGGGCGGCTTCATCTGGGAGTGGATCGACCACGGCATCAAGGACGACCGGTACGGCTTCGCGTACGGCGGCGACTTCGGCGAGGAGCTGCACGACGGGAACTTCGTCTGCGACGGGCTGCTGTTCCCGGACCGCAGGCCGTCGCCGGGGCTGATCGAGTACAAGAAGGTGATCGAGCCGGTCCGTATCGAGGGCGACAGCGGCGACGGAACCGTGCGGATCAGCAACGCCCACGACTTCGCGGACCTTTCCGCCTTTGTCTTCGCATGGTCCTACCAAGTCGAGGGCACGACGGTCGAGTCGGGGACGCTGTCCGTGCCCGCGCTCGCGGCGGGCGAGTCCGCGGACGTGAAGCTGCCCGAGCCCCCCGAGGGGCGGGGCGAGACGCAGTGGACGGTACGGGCGCTGCTGGCGTCCGACACCGCATGGGGGCCGAAGGGCCACCAGGTGGCGTGGGGCCAGTTCCCGGTCTCCGCACGGACACCGGTCCGGGTCGTTCAGAGCGCGGCACCCGTCGTCGGCGACGGCCGGATCTCCCTCGGCCCGGCCTCCTTCGACGCCCGCACGGGCGCGCTGAAGACCATCGGCGGGGTCGACGTGACCGGGCTGCGCCTGGACGTGTGGCGGGCGCTCACCGACAACGACGGCGGAGCGGAATGGCAGACGGACATCCGCTACGGCCTGCTGTGGCGCAAGCTGGGTCTGCACCGAATGCGGCACCGCCTGGACGCGGTGGAGATCGATGACGACGCGCTGACGGTACGGAGCCGGGTGGCGCCCGCCGCCTGGGAGGTGGGTCTGGCCACCGTCTACCGCTGGACGTCGGACGGCGACCGGCTGCGGCTGACCGTGTCCGTGGGGCCGGAGGGCGACTGGACGGTTCCGCTGCCGCGGCTCGGGATCCGGTTCGGGCTGTCGGGCTCGGCGGACCGGGTGAAGTGGTTCGGCGGCGGCCCCGGCGAGGCGTACCCGGACACCAGGTCGGCGTCCGAGCTGGGGCGTTGGGAGTCCACGGTCGACGAGCTGCAGACGCCGTACGTCCGCCCACAGGAGAACGGCGCCCGCGCCGACGTCCGTTGGGCGGAGATCGGCGGCCTCAGGATCGAGGGCGATCCTGCGTTCTGGTTCAGCGCGCGGCGCTGGACGAACGAGCAGCTGGACGCCGCGGCGCACCTCACCGACCTCACGCCCGGTGACACGGTGTGGGTCAACCTCGACCACGGCCAGCACGGCATCGGCTCGCAGTCGTGCGGTCCGGGCCCGCTGCCGCAGTACTTCCTGCGGGCCGAGCCCGCAGAGTTCTCCTTCGTCTTCTCGGAGATCAGTTGACGGACACGGTCCTGAGGACCTCCGCGGCCGGGCGGCTGTTCAGTCGTCCGGCCGCGGTCGCGTCCTGCGTCGGTTTCGTCCTCATCGGGATGCTCCAGGCGCTCTATGGTCCGGCGGTCCCTGGACTGCGCCCGGAGTACGGCCTCTCCCCCTCCGATGCCGGGCTCGGCCTGAGCCTGCACTTCACGGGAGGGGTCGCCGGCGTCCTCGTCTTCAACACCATCCACCACTGGATCAGCAACCGAACCCTGCTCGCGGCCAGTTACGGACTGTTGGCGGCAGGCGGCGCGGGTTTCGCGCTCGCGCCGAACTGGCCGCTCGCCCTCGCCGCCTCCTTCCTCGGCGGCCTCGGCTTCGGCGGTATCGACTACGGCCTCAACCAGTTGTTCGCGGTCGGCTTCGGCGAGCGGTCCACGGCCATGCTGAACGTGCTCAACGCGCACTTCGGCATCGGGGCGGTACTTGGTCCCGCGGTCATCGCGTGGACGGGCCCGGGGCACTACGCGTACGCGTTCGGGGCATGCGCGGTGCTGGCCGGGGCGCTGATGCTGTGCACCGGAGGCGTACGTACACAGGCCGTCGACGCTCCGTCCGAGGCCCCCGGGTCGTTGGGACTTTCCCGGATCCTCGTCGGCTTCCTCGCCCTCTACATCCTGAACGTGGCGGTCGAAGCGGGCGTCGGCGGCTGGGAGCCCACCCACCTGGAGACCGTCGGCTACAGCGCGACCGCGGCCGCCTCCGCCACCTCCGTCTACTGGCTGATGATGACGGCGGGCCGCTTCCTCGTCGTACCGATCACGATGAAGCACTCCCCCGAGCGCATCCTCACGGTGTGCGCGGCCGGGATGACCGCATGCCTGCTGCTGGCGCTCGTAAAAGGACTGGCACCGGTGGCGTACGCGGGTGTTGGCTTGTTCATCGCGCCGGTCTTCCCGACCGGTCTGCCCTGGCTCAACAGGGCTCTTCCGCAAGCCAAGCGGGCCGGTGCCTGGGTCATCGCCGCGTCGATGATCGGTGGGGTGGCGGCTCCGCCGGTGCTGGGCGTGGGCATCGAGGCCTCGGGCATTCATGCAGTTCCCTGGCTTCTCGCGACGCTCTCCGCCGCCTCGCTTGCGGCGACCGTATCGCTGATCCAACTGACCCGGAGGTTCGTCGAGTGAGCGGCAGTATCGAGGTCCGCGGGCTCACCCGTACGTTTCGCACCAGCGTGCGCCGCCCCGGTTTTGCGGGCGCGCTGCGTTCCCTGGTCAACCCCGAGAAGGTCACCAAGCACGCCGTCACGGACATCAGCTTCGACGTGGCCCCGGGCGAACTGCTCGCCCTGCTCGGCCCGAACGGCGCGGGCAAGTCGACCACCATCAAGACGCTGACCGGCATCCTCACCCCCACCTCCGGCGAGGCCCGGGTCGCGGGCGTGGTGCCGTACGAGGAACGGGAGCGCAACGCGCACAACATCGGCGCGGTGTTCGGGCAGCGCACCCAGCTGTGGTGGGACCTTCCGGTGCGCGAGTCCTTCGCGATCCTGCGGGACATCTACGAGGTGCCGAAGGCCGAACACGCTGCGCGCCTCGCCGAGTTCGACACCCTGCTGGAGCTCTCCTCCTTCTGGGACACCCGCGTGAGGCACCTCTCGCTCGGCCAGCGGGTGCGCTCCGACCTGGCCGCGGCACTGCTGCACGACCCTCCGGTCGTCTTCCTCGACGAGCCCACCATCGGCATGGACGTGGTGGTCAAGGAGCAGGTGCGGGAGTTCCTGCGTCACCAGGTGGAGGAGCGCGGCCGGACCGTGCTGCTGACCACGCACGACATGACGGAGGTCGAGCGGCTCGCCGAGCGGGTGGTGCTGATCAACCACGGTCGGCTCGTCCTGGACGGCACGCTGGACGAGATCCGCCGCAAGTTCGGCTCGACATGGCAGGTGCGGGCGACGCTCACGGACCCGCACACCGAGGTCACGGCGCTGCCGGGCGTCGCGGTGCTGCGGCGTGAGGGCCCCCAGGTGGTGTTCGGCCCGGACGGACCTGCCGCGCCGACGGTCCACCAGGCGCTGAAGCAGGTCATCGAGCGGTACGAGGTCACGGACCTCGCGATCGACGAGGCCGATCTGGAGGACGTGATGCGTGCCGCGTACGTCCAGGCGGGTCCCGCGGCGGAGGAGGTCTGACATGGCCGGCCTGCACGCCTGGCGCGCCGCCCGCGTCACCCCGCTCGGCGAGCTGCACACTCCGCCCCGTATCACGGCCGCCCTGCTGCGGCTGACCGTGCAGGTCGTGCTGGTGGCGTCGCTGTGGAACGGCCTGTACCAGACGACCGGCACGACGGCCGGACTCGACCGCGACCAGGCGGTCACGTACGCCGTGCTGGCCGTACTCGCGTCCCGGCTGCGCGAGCTGGACCAGTACGCGGGCCGGGACACCGTGATGCAGCACATGCACTTCGGCACGATCGTCTACTGGTACCTGCGCCCGCTGCCGCCGCAGCGCTACTACGCGCTGCGCTCCCTGGGCGAACGGCTTTACGGCCTGGTGTGGGCGCTGGCCGGATACACGGTGTGTCTGGCGACGGGGGTGGTGCAACCGCCGAAGTCGGCCGCGGTGGCGGGGGTGTTCGCACTCAGCCTGCTGCTCGGCCAGTGGGTCCTGTACTACGTGATGCTCGTCATCGACCAGTTGTGCTTCTGGACGCTGCGCAACGGCGCGGCGATGCTGATCCTGATCTTCGCGCAGAACCTGCTGTCCGGGGTGTACGCGCCCCTGTGGTTCTTCCCGCACTGGTTCGTGACGCTGAGCGGCCTGCTGCCCTTCCAGGCGACGCTGAGCGTGCCGCTGTCGCTGTACGTGGGCCGGATCCCGCTGTCCGACGCCGGTTTCCAGCTCGCCGTACAGGCGGCGTGGATCGTGGCGCTGGCCCTGTTCACCCGGTTGCTGTGGCGGCGGGCAGCCCGGCGCGTGATCTCGCAGGGAGGCTGAGATGTCGTTGAACGCCCTGCGCATCATGTGGCGGATCACGCGCCTCAACTTCCGTGCCCAGCTGGAGTACCGCTCCGAGTTCCTGATGATGATCGCCATTGGGGTGGTCTGGCAGGTCGCGGTGATCGTGTTCGCGACGGTACTGCTGACCCGGTTCGCCGGCATGGGCGGCTGGGACAGCTCGGACGTCCTCCTCATCCCGGCGACGAGGATGCTGGCGCACGGTCTGTTCGTCCTGTTCCTGGGCCGGGTGCACGGTCTCGGCCGGCACATCCAGGAGGGGAAGATCGACGCGTACCTCCTTCGTCCTCTCCCGGTCTACCGCCAGGTCCAGCTGGAGTTCTTCCCCACCAACGCGATCGGTGACCTGACGGTCGCCGTGGGCCTGATGGTGGGCGCGCTGAGCCGCAGTCACCTGGACTGGACGGCGGGCAGGATCACCTATCTGATCGCCTCGGCCCTCGGCGGCATGCTCCTGGAGGCGTCGCTCTTCACGGCGGTGGCCTGCGCTTCGCTGCGCTTCCCGGCGGCGGACTACTGGGGCCGCTGGCTGGAGGAGCTGCTCGGCACGTTCGGCAGCTACCCGCTGAACGTCCTGCCGAGGGCGGTGGGCGGCTTCCTGACGTACGGCCTTCCGCTCGCGTTCGTCGCCTACTTCCCGGCGGCGGTCCTGACGGGCCACGGCCACGACACCGGGGCCCCGTACTGGCTGGCGGCGGCCTCACCGCTGCTCGGAGTGCTCGCCTTTCTGGGGGCGCGGCTGCTGTGGCGGTGGAGCCTGGGGCACTACACGGGGGTGAACGGGTGACACCCGGCCGCGGTGGCCGCCGGCACGCCCGGCTTGCGAGGCGGCCGCCGCGGGTGCGGGCCGTCAGAGGCGGTGGACAGCCGCGGACGTCCGGGTCCAGTGCCAGTTGAGGGGCGCCCACTGCTTTTCGCCCGCCAGGGCCGGCGGAAGCGTCTGGATCATGCCCGTCATTCTGGGCCCCGGCACTGACACAGCACCCGGTCGCCCACGGCACCCGGTCGCCGCCATCACGGACCGGTGTGGGGAGCCTCCTTGATGCGATCGACACAGGCCTCCACGGCCGTCTCCGGGTGACGGGTTCGTACCGGCGTGAGCAGCGCCAGTGCCGCGATGCCGACGCAGCACGCACCCGCCACCGCGCCCACCGCCGCCGTGCCGTGCTGCTGGGCCGCCCAGGTGACCACGGCCGCACCGGCCGGGGCCGCCGCGTAGTGGATGGTCCAGAACGCGGAGGTGACGCGACCCAGCAGGTGCTGCGGGGTCACCTCCTGACGCAGGGACATGGAGCACGTGCCCGCGATGCTGACGCTGCCCAGAAACGCCGCGGCCAGAAGGGCGACGGCCGCTACGTCACACGCCCACCCGATACCGCCCAGCGCGCAGCCGCAGACGGCCACGGCACCGATCCAGGTGGGGCCGAAGCCGAGCCCGCGGCGTATCCGGGGCCACCAGCAGGGCCCCGGTGACGGTGCCGAGCGCGCCGACGGCGAGGACGGTGCCGACCGTGCCGTCGCTCTGCCCGAGGTCGTGCTTGAGGTGGTAGATCAGCAGGTCGTTCAGGCCGAGCTCCAGGAAGCTGAACAGGGACAGCAGCAGGGTCAGCACGCGCAGCACGGGATGACGCCGTAGGAAAGACGCCCCGGCGAACAGGTCCTTCCACAGACCTTGCGGGTCGGGCGGCCTGCTCTGCCTGAACCGTACGAGACTCAGGCAGACCGCCGACACGCCGAAGCTCGCCGCGTCCACGGCGACGGCCGCGGCCGGCCCCGTCCAGGCCGCCACGAGGCCCGCGCACAGCGGGCCTGCCACACCCGCCGCCGCGGCGGTCGCGTTCAGCCGCCCGTTGGCAGCGGTGATCCGCTCGCCGTCGACCAGGCCGCGCACGACGGTGACGTACGCGACCGAGAACACCATCCCGACGGCCTCACACAGTGGCAGCACCGCGTACAGCAGCCAGATCCGCGGCCCGGCGAGCCACACCAGCGGGATCAGCCCGTACAGCACCATCCGCACCACGTCACAGGTGATCAGCAGCAGTCACCGAGGACCGAGAGGGTCTGTGCGGCCCAGAAGATCCCGAAGTCCCGGTTCCGCCCCGACGATCCCGTCTTCCCCACCGGCCGATCCCCCTGCACCCCTGCACCCCCGTGCCCTGGTCAAGACCAACTACCGTACGACGACCGGGCCGTCGCCGTCACAGCAGAAGACGCGTGTTCTCCGGCAGCGCTGCCGGAGAACACGCGTCTGGCGAGAAGTGATCAGGCCGCGATCGGCCTACCGCAAGGCGCGATCACTTGTCGTGTTCGTGATCCTTGTCGTGTTCGTGATCCTTGTCGTGTCCGTGATCCTTGTCGTGTCCGTGATCGTCTGGCTTTTCGATGATGAGCCCGCCCTTGGCCTGTGCGGGCTGATGGTCCGAGTCTCCGGCGTAGGTGACGGTGTATCCGCGATTCTTGATGATCGCCCTCACGTCGTCCCAGGGCTTGCAGGTCGCGCGGCCCTTTGCGTCGGTGGTGACGGTGCACAGCACCTTCCCGCCGACGGTGAAGGTGACACGCTGCCCCGCGAGCGGCTTACCGGTGTCGAGATCGGTGAGCGTCGCGGTGAGCGGGTACACCAGCTTGGGGTGCGGATGAGTCCGGACAACCGCCGGACCAGCCTTCAGCTTGGTGCGGTGCGTCGATGTCGCGTTCACCGTGAGGGTGAAGGTGGCCGAATGCGTGGCAGCGGTCCCGGTCCCGGTCACCGTGATCGTGTACGTACCCGGGGGCGTGCTCGACGATGTGGACACGGTCATCGCCGACGACGAACCCGCCGTCACCGTACTCGGATTGAAACTCGCCGTCGCACCGGCAGGCAGACCCGAAGCCGACAAAGCCACCTGCTGCGCACTACCCGACGTCACCGCCGT
>NZ_JBEOZU010000015.1:32737-142952 GCF_040298185.1 Streptomyces sp. NPDC001634
CTCGTGCCCGTCCCTGTCACCGTGATCGTGTAGATACCGGACGGTGTACTCGCCGACGTGGACACCGTCATCGCCGACGACGAACCCGCAGTCACCGTACTCGGATTGAAACTCGCCGTCGCACCGGCAGGCAGACCCGAAGCCGACAAAGCCACCTGCTGCGCACTACCCGACGTCACCGCCGTCGACACCGTACTGTTCGCCGAATCCCCCGCCGTCACCGTCGCCGACGTCGGATTCAACGACAACGAGAAATCCGACGGCGCATTGACGGTCAGCGTGAAGGTGGCGGAATGCGTGGCACTCGTGCCCGTCCCCGTCACCGTGATCGTGTAGATACCAGGCGGCGTACTCGCCGACGTCGACACCGTCATCGCCGACGACGAACCCGCAGTCACCGAACTCGGATTGAAACTCGCCGTCGCACCGGCAGGCAGACCAGAAGCCGACAAAGCCACCTGCTGCGCACCACCCGACGTCACCGCCGTCGACACCGTACTGTTCGCCGAATCCCCCGCCGTCACCGTTGCCGACGACGGATTCAACGACAACGAGAAGTCGGAGGGCTGGACGCAGTTGGGCAGGACGAAAGAGGCGAGCCGGGTATGCCAGTTTCCGGCACCGTTGGTCGGCTGGTACTGGTTCGTGTACCACAGGGTGCAGTCGTCCGTCGGGTCGACGGCCATGGAGGTGTAGTCGCCCCAGCGCTCGGAAACGGTCTGGGAGCCCCCGCCGGTGATCACGGTGGTCTCGCCCAGCGGCAGGGTCCCCGGGGTGTCTGTGGCAAGGCGACCGGTGAATTGGATCGCCGGGTTGGTGGAGGCCGACGACTGTGAGTATCCGAGCGCGATGTTGCCGACCTTGTCCTCGGCGATGGAGCCCATCCACCGGAACGTACTGTCGGGGGCGTAGGTCCCCTGCTGGAAGACGGTCGGGTTGCCGCCCGGCAGCCGGAACTCGTACCAGCGCACGCCCACCGATGTGCCGGCCTCGACCGCGTGGTTGACCACGAGGGACTCGTAGCTGCCGAAGTTGCGGTACGCGAGCCGGTACATCATGCGGTCCGAGAGGGAATCCAGCAGCTGGGAGGTGCCGCCCTGCGGGATGCAGTGCAGCGTGATATCCGAGGCGCAGGCGACGGTGTAGGGATCCACGGTCAGCGCGGTCGGGCCGGTGAACGTGGACAGGCCCGGGTTGGTGAAGTCGACGTGGAACTTCCAGTAGGCCAGTGTGGTGTTGGTCTGGCCCAGCGCCACCAGGAGGTTCGGCTCACCCGAGGGCGGCGGAGTGGGGCCGTCCAGGTCGGAGGCCAGCAGCCCGCCGTAGGAGGAGGAGGTGTCGAAGCACTGCTGGGTGGCGAGCCCGCCGGACAGCATCTGCGCCCGGTCCAGGGCGCACACCTTGGCGCCCAGGAAGGCGGTCTTGTCCGGGTTGAACATGTTGTAGGTGACGTAATAGGCGTCGGGCCAGACCGCGAGCTTCGGATAGTCGTTGAAGTCCGCGTACTGGAAGGAATACCGGTAGTAGGTACCGGTCGCATCGTCGGTCGTGGAGACGGCGACGCACTCGTAGAACGGTCCGACGTTCGAAAAGGCGTTGGCGAGCTGGGTGATGATCCAGCGGTTGGCCAGGGTGTCCCAGCGGACGGTGGCATCCCCGTCGTCGGTCGTCTCGCAGGGGCCGCCGAAGCCTTGCCACACCGTATTGGTGCTCGTCGGGGGGATGATGGTGCTGCCGGTCTTGGAGTACACCGCGAAGTTGAGATTCGCGGTCTCCACGATCTGCGTGCTTCCGACCGCGGCGTTCGGGTCCGGCGGGACCAACGGCGAAGGGTTGTTGTTCCCCGCGATGCCGTCGAACTGGGTGAGGACGGGAACAGCCGCGGCGCGGGCCGGGCGGCCGCGCTGCACGACCGTGTCCTTCACCCCTGAGGCCGTCGGATGGGGAATCCGCCTGAGGGGGACCGCGCCGTGCTCGGCCGGCACCGGCCCGGGGTGCAGGCTACCCAGGGGCGGCGAGGTGTCGTGGTTGGTCGCGGGACCATTGTCGTCCGTGGGCAGCGCGACGGCGGCCCCGGCATGAGGTGGTCCCGCGGGCGCTGATTGCGCCGCCGGAGCGCCGGCCAGAACGGTGGCGAACAGCGCGGCGGCCAGCAGCGAGGGGAGTCGGCCGAATCTTCGCAAGGTGCTCCTTAACAGGTGATCGAGCCACCCACGCACCACTCCCCGATGACAGCACTGGCTGACGGGCCGGCAGGTCCTTCATCGCGGGGGAGGAACGAGAGCGCCCACCGGTCGGACGCCGTCAGTTATCCCATAAGGTCCGCTTTGTCCGTTCGACCCGTGGCGGTAGGTCACCTCAACGGCATAACGCATGACGCCCAATGCCCCTGTACGCCAGGGTGCTGAACGTATGAATCACCCGGTCGGTCGTCCCCCACAGGGCGGCGACCTTTTCCGTTGAACGGCATCGGGTTCCAGTCCCACTTCGTGGTGGGCCAGGTGCCGTCCACCATGAAGGCCAACCTCAAGCGCTTCTCCGACCTGGGCCTTGAGGTCTCCGTCACCGAGCTGGACGTCCGCATCCCGCTGCCCGCCTCCTCCGCCGAACTGGCCCAGCAATCGACCGATTACAAGACCGCGAGCGAGAACTGCCTCGGCGTGCCGCGCTGCGCCGGCATCACCGTGTGGGGCATCACCGACAAGTACTCCTGGGTACCGGGCACGTTCAGCGGATACGGCGCCGCTCTCCCGTACGACGAGAAGTACGCGCCGAAGCCCGCCTATACGAGCCTGTCCAACGGGCTCAACCCGAAGGCGTAGGACCGTCGTCCCGTCCCGGTCCCTCTCCCTGTCCCCGCCCGCGCCGCAGGTCGCGTGCCGTCAGTCCGTACTGCGCCTTGAGGGCGCGCGCGAGGTGACGGGGGTCGTGGATCCCCCAGCGCGCGGCCACCGCGGCGGTCGTACGGCCGTCGTGGGCCGGGTCGAGCAGGTCACGGCGGATGCGTTCGAGGCGCCGGCGGCGCAGCCAGGCAGCGAAGGGCTCACCGTCGCGCTGGAACAGGCGGTGCAGCTGGCGGGCCGAGATGCCGTGCGCCGCCGCGACCGACTCCACGCACAAGGAGGGGTCGGCGATGTTCGCCAGCGCGTAGACGCGGATACGGTCGGCCAGTTCGCTGGCCGTGTCCATGCGGGCGGGCGCGCGCTCCGTGAACGCCGCGAGCAGCAGCGACACCAGCGCATCTCCCACGTGCGCCTGGGCCGGCCCGGTGAGCTCGTCGAGGTGGCGCCCCAGACCCAGAAGGAACGCGGCGAGCACGGCCGGCGCCCCGGTGTCGCCCGGCAGCCGTCGCGCCGCCTGCCGGGCCACGGTGTCGGCGTGACGGCCCAGTTCGGTACGGGGTATGCCGACGGCCATGACGTCACAGCCGTCGGCGACGGCGAGCCGGTACGGGCGGGTCATGTCGAAGACCACGAAGTCGCCGCGGTACGCCCCGGACTGGAGCCCGCCCTGGTCCACCGCGGCGGGCAGCGGCGTCCGGTGCAGTGTCAGCTTCAGCAGCTCGGGATCGGTGGACGTGATGGCCTTCGCCGTCCGCGCCACCTCGTGCCCGCCGCCGCGGACCCGCGCCACGGCCGCCCGGCCCACCAGCGCGGCGTCGATGTCGGCGCGGAAGGAGTCCTCGGCCGCGGCGGTCACGGCGAGCGGCGCGAGGATCGAGGAGGCCGCGGTCTGTAACTCCCCTGCGGTCGCGTGATGTAGGTGTAACGCACCGCCGTCCATGGCACCACCCCCGACGCCCACAACCTCCCCTGCTGGACGTGCGCGCCGGTTGCCGGGTTCCGTGGCGCGAAGTGGAGACACCACGGACACGAACCGGAGACACGGCCGCCCGCCACTCTTCTACTGTGGAGCAAGGGGAGCGATGTCGGCTGGAACCTTCACAACAGTTCCAGCCGACTGCCCGCCGTGCTCCACAACTCTCACGTCGGCCCGTACGACGTCTTCAGCAGGCTCCGGCCGGGGGCGGCGAGCTCCACGATCCGGGATTCCGGGATGGAACAGGGCCGGAACCCGCGCGTGGGGCAGGTTGTTGTGGGGCTCCGTGCGCGAGTTCCGCGGGGCAGCGACCCCGCTCAGTCGATGATCGCGTGTGCGAAGGCCACCGAGGCTCCGAATGCGGTGCTTCCCGCAAGCACAGACGCTGCCAGGGAATCGCCAGACAGGTATGTGAGGGTTCCAACGCCCACTGCGGCCATGATCCCGATGAGGAAGACGACCGCCGCGCGGAGCCGTGCGTTCGGGGCGGGCTGCGGTGATGCAACCGGCTCCGGCCGCCCCGCAGCACAGCCACGTCCCAGGGCCCATAATGTCGGGGACTTCAGATCACGGAGGACTTGATGAGCGTCATGGACGCCTACCTCGGCGCCGCGGGACAGGCAGTAGCACTCTTGGATACTCCGGAAGTTGCCACGGCGTGGGAGCAGCCCAGCGCGCTGGCCGAGATGACGGTCGGCGGCCTGGCCGGCCACCTCGCCCATCAGATCTTGAGCGTCAGCTCCGCCCTGCAGGTCTGTGCCAACTCCGCCCTGCAGGAGTCCCCGCCCCAAGAGGCGCCGATCCCCCTGCTGGAACATTACGCCCGAGCTGCCTGGATCGATGCACCACTCGACGGGGAGGTCAACGCCGGCATTCGGGCGAAGAGCGAGGGCATCGCGTCCCAGGGGGCGTCATGGTTGGCAGGACTTACCCGCACCGCGCTCGCTGAGCAGCGGACCAAACTTGCGGAATGCTCGGGCGACCAGGCTGTGTTCATGCCGCAGACGGGGTGGGCATTGTGTCTCGACGACTTTCTGGTCACCCGGATGTTGGAGCTCGCCGTGCACATGGACGATCTCGCCGTCAGCGTGGGACTGGCCGTCCAAGAACTCCCGGAGGCCGCCTTCGACCCGGTACTCGTGCTGTTGGCCCGGCTCGCTGCCCGACGGCACGGCCACACCGCGTTGCTGAGAGCGTTGACCCGAGTGGAGCGAGCGCCCGCGGCGATCAACGCGATCTGACTCGTCGCAGGTGGTCAGCCTCAGCACACAACGCTGATCACTTCGTGGTTCGGAGGAGCCTGCATCCGCTGTTCTGTTCTCCAAGTCAATACTGGGTCGTGGAACGCGCGTTCGCCCATCTGCACTGGTTCCGCCGGCTGCGGAACCGCTGGGAGATCCGCGACGACACGAAGCCTTCCTCACCCTCGGATGCGTACTCCTCTGCCGGCGGCGGCTCGTCTCCGTCAGCGGTCCTTGGCCGTGGTGGACGGGGCCAAGGCGGACGCGTCACCGGATGCCATCTGTGCGGCCAGTGACGTGAAGGCGCGGATCTTGACGTTCTCGGTGTCCGTGCGCCAGACAAGGGCGCCATTGGCCGGAGGCAGTCCGCTGAGCGGCAGGTGTACGACGCCGGGGTGCCGGTACGCGTGGAACAGTCCCGCATGGGTCGTCCACACCGTCTCGCCGGTGGCGACCCGGTGGAGCGCCTCCTGGTAGGTCCGCCCTCCCGCCCCGCGGCGCAAGGGCCTGCCGAGCGGGGTGAACGGCGGACAGAAGCCGTGCCGGAGGGCCTCCGGCAGTTCGGTGGGGCCGTCGAGCAGGGCCCAGTCCGCCAGGTCCTCGATGTCGACCGATTCCCGCTCCACCAGCGGATGGTCCAGGCTGACGGCCAGCACTCGGTCGTGGGACACCACTACGGTCCCCACCTTCAGATCCGGCTCGTCGATGGGCAGCACCGTGAGCAGGACGTCTATCTCGCCGGTTCGCAGCGGCCCGTACGGGTCGGGCCAGGGCACCTCGGACACCGTGACGTCGCAGGCCGGGTGTCTACGGCCGAAGTCGACGACCATGTCGGTCAGCGGCGGGCCGTTGAGGCAGCCGAGGAAGCCGACGCGCAGGGTACCGACCATGCCCTGTGCGATGGCGCACGCCTCGTCGTAGCTCTTCCTGAGGCCTGCGTACGCGACGCCGAAGGTGCGCCGGGTGTGCTCGCCCAGCGGGGTCAGCGCGACCCGGCGGCTGTTGCGGGTGAACAGGGGTGCGCCGATGCGTCGTTCCAGTGACCGGATCAGCTGACTGACGCGGGACTGGGACAGTCTCATGCGTTCCGCGGTGCGTCCGAAGTGCAGCTCCTCCGACAGCGCCAGGAAGGTTTCGATCTCCGTCAGGTCCACTCCCGTGCTCCCCGCATCGATGAGCCTGGCTCATGGATTGTGCACCACATCGGCCTTGATCGACCAACGCCCGCCTGCGATCGTCTGGTTGGCGGCCGGCCGGCTCGTCGGCAATTCGGGGGAGTCGACAGGTCGGTCGGTGCCGTACGAGGCACAGAGGGACACCCCTGGTCACGCGTCCGGGCGGGGCAACAGCACCGCCGAGGCCACCTCGCCGTACAAGGCCATGACGTCGGCCACGAAACGCAGGCGATCGACACCGAGCCAGGCTCGCCGAAGCCGGCTGCCATCGTGCCGATCGTCTCTTGATGGTCCCTGCTCCCGAGGTCCATTGCCCATGCTCGGCCAGGAGGGCGCGGCCCGAGAAAAAACAACTCGCTTGCGACGTGGTGCAAGCGGAGCATGATCCCATGCCTTACTCCGGACCGCCGCGCTCCACCGTGCAGGTACCCGCACCGATCACGATCTTGGCCCAGGAGCGCCCCCTACTACCCGTATGGCAGAACGAATTGGGTGGCCTCACCTTCCAGATCGGCGACGGCGAGGAGCGGTCCTTCGCCAAGTGGGCTCCGGCAGGTTCCGGGTTGGACCTGGCGGCCGAGGCGGAGCGCCTGCGCTGGGCGGGGAGCTTCACCTCCGTGCCTCGCGTCCGGGACTACGGCGAGCGCGAGGACGGAGCCTGGCTTGTCACCGAGGGGCTGTCGGGCGAGAGCGCGGTCAGCCCTCGGTGGACGGCTGACCCGGCCACGGCCGTCCGTGCCCTGGGCACCGGGCTGCGGGCCCTGCACGAACGGCTCCCCGTGGCCGCCTGCCCCTACAGCTGGTCCGTCGGCCACCGCCTGGAACGTGCCCGTCTTGCGGGCATGGAGGCTCCGGAGGATCTGCCCGATCCCCCGCCGATCGACCATCTCGTCGTCTGCCACGGCGACTCGTGCGCGCCCAACACCCTGCTGCACGAAGACGGCTCCTGGTCGGGTCATGTCGACATGGGTGCCCTCGGCGTCGCCGACCGTTGGGCGGACCTGGCCGTTGCCACCTGGAGCACGGAGTGGAATTACGGTCCGGGTTGGGAGGACGCCCTCCTCGACGCCTACGGAATCAGCCCCGACCCGATGCGGACCGACTTCTACCGACGTCTTTGGGGCGCGACTTGAGCGTTGAGGCTTCCCTGCGTCTCGGGTGCTCGGGTCTCCCGGTGCGTCACGCCGTACTCGGCTGCGGCGTAAGGCGTTTGAGCCCTTTGCGGTCGTAGTACCGCGTCATCGCGAAGCCGAAGAGCAGGGCGAGGG
Source organism: Streptomyces sp. NPDC001634 (assembly GCF_040298185.1). NCBI lineage: Bacteria > Bacillati > Actinomycetota > Actinomycetes > Kitasatosporales > Streptomycetaceae > Streptomyces > Streptomyces sp. NPDC001634. The sequence goes on from NZ_JBEOZU010000015.1 coordinate 40,241, forward strand.
CGGCACCGACCGCGATCATGGTCCAGGCGCGGGTGAGGCCGGCGTCGGCGCGGGCGTCGAAGTAGAGGATCGCACGGACTCCGTCGCTGAGCTGGCGCATGGGCTCGAAGTGCGAGAGGAAGCGGTAGAAGCCCGGGACCGCCTGGAGTGGCACAGTGGCGCCGGAGGACGGCAGGCCCAGAACGATGAACACGAACATGGATACGAGCTGCCCGATCCCGCCGAACGCCGCGTTGATGGCCTGGACGCCGAGGCCGACCGCGAGCGCGGCGCAGTACGAGTAGATCCACAGCAGCGGCAGGTGCGAGGCGTCCATGCCGAGGATCGCGACCGTGGCCAGCATGACCAGGGACGTGGTGAGGACCGTGATGCCCACGGTCATCCCCATCTTCAGCAGCAGCGTCTGGGTGCGGTTGATGGGCACGGTGGGGCGGCGGGTGTGCCAGGGGCCGATCTCGTTGTCGGCGTAACCGAGCGCCGTGTCGACGCCGTTGCTGATGATGTTGGCGCCGAGGAACCCGGCCAGCACGAGCAGCAGGGTGTAATAGAACGCGCTCAGGCCCAGTCCGCTGTGGCTGCCGACGGGGTGGCCGACCTGGGTGGTGACGGCGATCGGGTCGGCGAGCAGCAGCTTGGTCGTGGAATTGGCGGTGGTGGCGGCCGCGGTCAGCTGTTGGCCGATGGTGCGGGAGACCCGCTGTGCGGTCCGGGTGGTGATCTGGCTCGCCAGGGACGAAGCGAGGCTGCCCGCGGCCGGGTTGGTGAGCACGGTGAGCGTCGGGCGGGTGGTGGCGCCGGCGGTGGTGAGCGCGCCGACGGACGTGGTGAAGTCGGCGGGGACGACCAGGGCGCCGTAGACCTTCCCGGAGGCGAGTTGGTCCCTGGCCTCGGTGAGGGTGAGGCGTCGCCAGCTGACCTGACTGCCGGTCGTGCCGCTGCCGGTGACGCTCGCGGCGATCTGGGTACCCAGGTTCTGCTGCTGTCCGGGCAGCGGCTTGCCCTGGTCCCCGTTGACGATCGCGATGGGCAGGTGGCGCAGATGGGTCTTCGGGCTGACGATGCCGCCCATGTAGAGCAGGGAGAGCAGGAGGGCGAGCAGTCCGCTCAGGACGGTGGGCACCAGCCACAGCTTGGGGCGGCGCAACAGCCCTGAGGCGCGCGCCTGCGGGTCGGCTCGGTCGGGGGAACTCGTGTCGGCCATGGCACTCAAAATCCTCCCGGCGCGGCACGCACGCAACCTGGCACGGCACGCACGCCCCCTGGCACAGCACGCGCACAACCCGGCGCAGCACGCACGTACCCCGACTTCGCCCCGTCCCGTCCCACACCGTTCGTCGAGCACGGCCACGGCGGCCGGTGTGCCGTCGCCGCATCACGGACGCAGGGCTAGGAATATTAGGTTTGCACCTAGGCATCCTAGGTTTACGCTGGCCACCGATCTTCGAAGGACGCACCTCCCTTGGCCCGTGCCGGACTCACTGCCGCCCGACTCGTCGAGGCCGCCGCCGGCCTCGCGGACCAGACCGGATTCGAGAACCTCACCCTCTCCGCCCTGGCGCGGCACTTCGGGGTGAAGGACGCAAGTCTGTACTCGCATGTCAAGAGCCTCCAGGACCTGCGGACCCGCCTCGCACTGATGGCGGGCGAGGAGATGATCGACCGCATCGCCGCGGCGGTCGCCGGACGCGCCGGCAAGGACGCGCTGGCCGCCTTCGCGGGCGCGTACCGGGAGTACGCACACCGGCACCCGGGGCGGTACGCGGCCACGCAGATCCGCATCGACCAGTCCCTCATCGCCGGCTCCCCCACCTTGCGCCGCACCGCCGAGATCACCTACGGCATGCTGCGCGCCTACGGCCTGGAGGAACCCGACCTCACCGACGCCGTCCGCCTGCTCCGAAGCACCTTCCACGGCTACTGCGCCCTCGAAGCCACCGGCGGCTTCGGCGCGCCCCGGGAGGTGCAGGCGTCCTGGGACAAGGCCATCGACGCCCTGCATGTGGCACTGCGTCACTGGCCCCGCGAGGAGAACAGCGAGAGGAACAGCGAGAGGAACAACGAGACGAACAGCGAGGAGAAGAAGGACGATGACTGACCTCCACTACGACGTATGCGGAAGCGGTCCGGTGCTGCTGATCATCCCCGGTGGCGCCGGGCACCCGATGGGGCTCGACGGGTTGACCGAGCGCCTCGCCGACCGCTTCACCGTCGTCACCTACGACCCCCTCGGCCTCGCCCACGGACGGCTCGGCCTGCCCGTCGAGGAGCAGCGCGTGGAGGCATGGAGCGAGGGAGCCCGACGTGTGCTCGACGAGGTGCTCCCGGACGGCGAGTCCGCATACGTCTTCGGATCCAGCTCGGCCGGGATCGCCGCGCTCGACCTGCTCGCCCGCCATCCGGAGCGGCTGCGGCACGTGGTCGCGCACGAACCGCCCGTCGTGGAGGTGCTTCCGGACGCCGCCCGGCAGCGGGCGATGTTCGTGGAGGTGTACGACGCCTATCGCACGGCAGGAATGCAGGCGGCCGGGGCCCGGATGGCCGCAGGACTGGAGGGAAGGTCCCCGAAGACCCCCGTCGAGGGCCAACCGCCCGCTCCCGGCGAGGAGTTGACGAGCCCCATGGGCGTCTTCCTCGCCCGCGTTATGCGCTCGTTCACCGCGTACGTGCCGGACCTGACCGCCCTGAGGTCATCTCCTCTCACCCTCGCCGCCGGCCGCGACTCCCGGGGCCAACTCCTCCACCGCACGGCCGCCTTGATGGCCGAACTGACCGGCGGCGGGTTCGTCGAGTTCCCCGGCGGGCACATCGGAGCCGTGCAGCATCCGGAGGAGTTCGCGACGCGGCTGTTGGAGACCCTGCTGCGGACTCCCGGCCGTACGGCGCGCTGACCCGTCACCGCACGGACCGGGCGCACCAACAGGGCCTGGACGTTGACGCTCTCTACGAGCGGCTCCTCCCGCCGCTCAGGGCCTGTACGTCGTCGTACGTCGGCGCCCGGCCCGACGGGCAGCGGCCGGAACGAATGGCCGTGGCCGCTTCCAGAGCGGCACCCAAGGCCTGCCGGTAGAGGAGGGAACCGAGGCTGACGCGGCGGACGCCGAGGCCGGCCAGATGGTCGAGGGGCGGTCCGGTGGGCGAGTAGAGGATGTTGAGCGGGACGTCCAGGCGCCGTACGAGGTCCGCGATGCGCACCGGATCGGTGAGACCGGGCACGAACACCCCGTCAGCGCCCGCCCGTTGGTAGGCGTAGAGGCGGCGGAGGGTGTCCGCGGGGTCCCCGTCGCCGAGCCAGTGCGTGTCGGTGCGGGCGTTCACGAAGAGGTCCGGCACGGCGGACTTGACGGCGGCGATCTTCGCGCAGTGCAGCTCGACCGGGCCGAGCCCGTCCTCCAGGTTCACGCCGACGGCTCCGGCGCCGCGCAACTCACCGGCCAGTTCCGCCACTTGTCCGGGGTCGTCGCTGAAACCGCCCTCGGCGTCGACGGAGAGGAAGAAGGGTTCGGTGCCCAGGCGACGGGTGAGGCACAGGGTCGCGTCCCTGGTCGCCGCGGCCCCGTCAGGCAGTCCTGCGACAGCGGCGACGCCGAGGCTCGTGGTGCCGATCGCCGCGAATCCCTCGGCGGCCAGGGCGGCCGCGGAGGCGTGGTCCCAGGCGTTGGGCAGCAGCAGGGGCTCGTCGGCGTGGTGCAGATCCGTGAATGCCGTCATGAGAGGTCGCCCACGGCGTCGGCGTAGTACACGGATCCCCTGAGGTGCAGAGCCAGTTCACGGAAGCTCCAGCCTTCGCCGGGCGAGCGGGCGAGCTGCTCGTCGGTGAGGGTGCCCAGGCGGTTCGACCAGATCCGTGCGAGCCGGGTGAGCCGGCTGCGGGCCTCGTCGAGGTCCTCCTGGGTGAAGCGCGCGAGGTCGGCCTCGGTCGTGATGGCGGACGCGTGCCAGTGGTCGGGCTGCGGCTGCTCCCCGGCCAGCCGGGCCTCCAGTTCCGCAAGGTGGTCTATGAGGTGATCGGCGACCCGGCGAATCGCCTTGTGCGGGGTGTACACGCGGTCGTCGACGTGGCGGGGTTTCCCGTCCCAGGCGGTCCAGGTGGCCGCGAGCGCGAGGACGTGGTCGACCATGGCGGTGACGGCTTCGGCGGGCTTCTCCGGTACGGAATCGGTCATGCCCGAAACGTAAGGGCCCGTCGTTTCGGTGCCCGCCGAAGTGTGATCCGCGTCTCCTCGCGGCAACCTCCTACGGACCGGGGGCGACGTCCGGGCATGACAACCGCACGACGCACCCCGACGCCCCACCGCCGCCGTCACCTCGCCCGCAAGCCCGTCGTCGGCGGCCTCGCGGCGCTCGGTGTACTGGCCGGAGCCTGGTAAGCGACGGCCATCGCGACCCCGGCCCCCGCCGCCCTCACCGTCACCAGCACAACGGTGAACCTGTCGGCCAAGTTCCCCTATATCTCCGCCGGTTACAACAACACCCGCGAGTGGACGCGGACGGCGACGGCGGTGGCGCCGAACGGGACGCTGCGGGTGGCGTGGCCCGCGGCGGACGGCATCCATGTCACCCCGCTCACCTCCGCCGGCCGGCGGTCGGGCGCCGACACGGTCGTCAAGGGCGCCAAGGAGGTCGGCGGACTGGTCGCGCACAACGACGGTTTCGCGCTGCTCACCCGCGTCCCCGACACGAACAAGTGGAAGGAGACCGCGGCCGCGCTGATCCGCTTCAAGAACGGCAAGCAGGCCTTCCGTACGAAGCTCACGGGCACGGCCTCGCACGACACTGCGCCCCTCCTCGACGGTCAGCTCACCTGGAACGGCACGAAGTACGGCGCGTACTTCGTCGTGCACGGCGCGGGCGGCTTCGCGGACGGTCACTACGGCGACAAGCTCACTTACGTCGGCGCGGGTGGCGGCAAGCTCAACGGGGGCTGGAGCTGGGGCTGCAGTCACAACGAGGGCATAGCCCTGCATGCGGAGACCACCGGTGCCTTCACCTCGCTCTGTTTCGACGACTGGCGTTCGGGCCTGTTCGTCTCGACGGGGATCGGGGCGCCCGACGACGCCCCGGTCGTACAGCGTGAGCAGTGCTGGGCCGGGTACTGCGGCGGCACGTTCCCGGGGCGCACCGGTGACCTGGTGAAGTCACCGACCGGCCGCTACGCCACCGCCTTCGCCTCCCGTGGTGCCGCCTCCGCCAGGAAGAACCCGGCCGATGCCAGCGGCCGGGGCTGGACGGTGACTCCGAGGACGAGCACGCACCAGGTGGCGGTCGCGTTCCTGAAGAACCGCAACACCCCTGCGGGCAAGCCGGTCTACCTGACCGGCGCGAAGGGCACGGCGAACGTCAACGTCCATGACGCGCCGTACGGCAAGGACCGGCTCCTCGTGTCCTGGGAGTCCCTGAACAACGCCAAGTGCGCGAACGGGACCCGCGCGGGCACGTTCACCGGTACCCATCTGCGGCTGATCGACTGGACCGGCAGGTTCCAGAGCGCGGACAAGGTCGTCCAGGCCCGGATCACCGGTGACATCGCCGTGCTCAAGGACGGGACCCTCACATGGGCGCACGCCCCGGTCACCCCCTCGTACACGACGGCCCTCACCGGCTCGTCCCCGACCGCGACAACGCTGAGGATCGCCCGTCTCACCCCGTGAGGCCCCGGTCGTGAACGGACAGGCCTGGGGCGCCCCGGTTCCGGTCGGGACGCCCCAGGGGCTTGTGAGCGGGGCCGCACGCCTGACACGCTCGCCCCGCCGGGGGATCTCACGGCTAACGTGAAAGACCCTCCGGTATCAGATCTTGCGCCACCAACGCGTCGCGCACCAGACCCGCGTACACCGTCGCTCCGTGGACGGACGTGTGCGTGTTGTCCCGCTTCTCGTTGTAGAGGTAAATCGACTTGGAGCCCTCGACGCCCAGCGACTCAATGAGCGCCTTGGTCTTGGCCGTCAGATCGACCAGCGGGACGTGCTCGGTGGCGGCCTCCGAGCGGATGACCGCCGGGAGGTCCACGCCGAGACCGTTCACCAGCAACGCGGTGTTGTTGTTGAGCGTACCGTCCGCATTGAACCAGCGACGGACGATCGGTGTCACAAGCACCGGTTCGCCGCCCTTCTCCCGGACACCCGCGACCAGGGTCTCCAGGTTTGTCCGGTACGTCGCCTCGTCGGTCTGCTTGTCGTTGTGGGCGAGCTGGACGAGGACCAGGTCGTGCGGGCGGATCAGCGGCTGAACGGTCGCCCACAGCAGGGGGTTGGCCAGATAGGTGACCGTACTCTCCCCGGAATCGGCGTAGTTGGCGACGGCGAGGCCCCGGCGGAGGTACTGCGGAAGCTGCTGGCCCCAGCCGGAGTACGGATCGCCGGGCTGGTCGCAGACCGTCGAGTCTCCGATCAGGATGATCTGGCGGGGGTGCCGGGCCGGGGTCACCCGGATGTCCGCGAGGGCCGGCGCCGAGCCGCCGATGGCAAGGTCCAGGCCCGGGGTGCCGTCGGGGCCGGTCGGTTCGCCCTCGGGGGTGCGGACGTTGACCGTGAAGCTGCGGCGGACGCGTTGCCCCGCGTCCACGGCCGTCTCCGGGAGCAGGGAGCGACGGGTCTCGCCGGTGATGGCGGTGCTGGACGCATCCGTGCCGCCGAGTTCCACACTCACGTCGTAGTCGCCCGGCGGGACATCGAAGTGGCAGGCGTTCGCCGTGCAGTTCGCCCGGCCGAGGCCGTGCGCGCGGTCGTGCGCCTGGGCCGGTACGGCCTGGAGCGCACAGGCGGCGGTGAGCGCGGCCACCAACGCGAGGGTGAAACGTCTCATTGCAGCTCCTCCAGAGAACGACGAGACCCTGGAGGCTGGACCGTACCCCCATCGACAAGCGCTTTCTAGAGGAAGGCGAGTTTTCATAGGATAGCCAACTTCCTTGCCGTGAAAGCCCTTTCGCGAAATCGATTCAACTGTCACCCTGCGAGACACCCGCACCGCACCTGCACCTCCCGAAGGAGGCACCCCCATGTCCGGAACCGACCCCAGACCGGTCCGTCGCCGCGCCTTCGTACTGGGCACCGCGGCCGCCGCGGCCGCCGCGGGCTCCGCGGCCCTCGCCGGACCGCTCGCGCAGGCCGTAGCCGCGGCGAGCTTCGGCTATTCCGACGACGGCTCGAACTACGTCATCGACACCGGCGCGAACCTGGTCTTCAAGGTCAGCAAGACGAACGGCGACCTGACCTCGCTGGTCTACCGCGGCACCGAGTACCAGGGCTACGACGGCAAGAACTCGCACATCGAGTCCGGGCTCGGCACCTCCACCGTGACCATCAAGCAGTCCGGTTCGACGATCCTCGTCTCGGTCGCATACGGCACGCTCCGGCACTACTACGCGGCCCGCAGCGGAGAGAACAACGTCTACCTGTGGACGAACAAGGCCGATTCGTCGGTCACCGCGACCCGTTACATCGTCCGCCTGAAGAAGAGCCTGTTCCCCAACTCCGACCCCGACTCCTGGGATTCGACCACGGACTCGGTCATCGAGGCGGCCGACGTCTTCAGGAAGCCGGACGGCACCACCCGCGCCAAGCACTACTCCAGACTGCGCGTGATCGACTACAACTACGTGGGCTACAGCACCGGTTCCGTCGGTCTGTACGTCGTCCGCTCCAACCACGAGAAGGCCTCCGGCGGCCCCTTCTACCGCTCGCTCCTGCGCCACCACAACGAGGGCGGCGCCGGTCTCTACGAGATCCTGTACTACGGCGAGAACCAGACCGAGCCCGAGCGCTACGGCCTCCAGGGACCGTACGTCATCGCGTTCACGGACGGCGGCGCGCCCTCGTCGTCACTGTTCCACGACAACCTCACCACCTCCTGGGCGGACTCGCTCGGCATCTCCGGGTACGTCACCGCGGGCGGCCGGGGCCGGGTCGCGGGCGTCGGTATCAACGGGCGGGACACGTCGTACGCGTACACGGTCGGGCTCGCCAACTCGGCTGCACAGTACTGGGGTTCGGCGCGGTCCTCCGACGGCTACTTCTCGATGACGGGGGTGCTGCCGGGCACATACACGCTGACCGTCCACAAGGGCGAACTCGGCGTCTGCACAAGTTCGGTGACGGTCTCGGCGGGCGCCACGACCACCCTCAACACGATCACCGTCCCGTCCTCCAACGACCCCTCCAACGCGAGCGCGATCTGGCGGATCGGGAACTGGGACGGCACACCGAGCGGCTTCAAGAACGCGGACCTGATGACCTACGCGCACCCCTCCGACACCCGGGCCGCGTCCTGGACCGGCAATGTGGTGATCGGCAGCGGCAGCGAGACCTCGTCCTTCCCGGCGTACCTCTGGAAGGACGTCAACAGTGGCCTGCTGGTGTACTTCAGACTGACCGCCGCGCAGGCCGCCGCCGCGCACACCCTGCGGATCGGCGTGACGACGGCGTACGCGAACGGCCGGCCGCAGATCACCGTCAACGACACCTGGACGTCGTCGATCCCCTCACCGCCCACCCAGCCGAGTACACGGTCCCTGACCGTGGGCTCGTACCGGGGCAACAACTACACGTTCAGCTACAGCATTCCGGCCAGTGCCTGGCTCACGGACACCAGTCAGTACAACGTGCTGAAGATCAACGTGGTGAGCGGCTCGGGGACGACGGCCTATCTCAGCGCGGGAACGTCGATCGACGCGATCGACCTGCTGACCTGACCTTCCTCAAGATCACGTCCCGCCCGTCCACTGCTGGTCGGTGCCTCCGTTGCAGGTGTACGTGATGACGCGGCGGAGTGGGCAGTGGACGCGCCGGACACATCCAGGCACTCGCCGCTCGCGCGGGACTTGATGTTCGCATGGGAGCCCGATGTGATGGTCCGGGCCGTGGCCTGGCGGGACCAGCCATGGCGAGGGCGCCGTCCAAGGCCAGGCAGAGGGCGAGGACTATCGCGTAGGCACGTCTCCTGTCACGCGCCCGGCTTCGCGGTGTCGGCGACCGGGATGCCGAAGTCCGGGGTGCCGTCCGCCTTCCAGCCGAGCTTCTGGACACGGGTGTGACGGTTGGGATCGTTCAGGGGGTCGCCGGTGATCTCCTTGTACTGGCGGGCGTGGTAGACGAGGACATCGGTGTGGCCGTCCTCGGCGACGGTGAAGCAGTTGTGGCCCGGACCGTACTGCTTGGTGGTGTCGTTGCTGGTGAAGACGGGCCTCGGGGACTTCGACCAGCTCGCGGGGTCCATGAGGTCGCTGTCCGCGTCGGCGGTCAGCAGGCCGATGCAGTAGTGCCAGTCGGTTGCGCTCGCCGAGTAGGTCAGGAAGAGGCGGCCGTTGCGCTGGAGGACGTACGGACCCTCGTTGACCTTGTGGCCGATGCACTCCCAGTCGTACTCGGGTGTGGACAGTCGTATTTGAGGTCCTGTCAGAGTCCAGGGGTTCGCCATCTCCGAGAGCCAGACGGCGGTGTTGTTGTCCATGCCGGGCTCGTGCTGGGCCCAGGCCAGATAGCGAGTGCCACGGTGGGTGAAGGTGGTGGCGTCCAGGGAGAAGGTCTCCCAGGCCGTCTTGATCTGTCCCTTCTCGACCCATGTGCCCTTGAACGGGTTGGGGTGGGAGTTCTCCAGGACCCAGATGCGGATCTTCCACACGTCCTCGGTGGGCGCGGAGGCGAAGTAGATGTACCACTTGCCGCCGATGCGGTGGAGCTCGGGCGCCCAGATGTGCGCGCCCATGTCACCGGTCGGGTGCGCCCGCCAGATGACCGACTCGGTGGCCGTCGCAAGGCCGTTGAGGGTGCGGGATCGGCGCAGGATGATCCGGTCGTACTCCGGGACGGTGGCCGTGAAGTAGTAGAAGCCGTCGGTGTGGCGGTGGATGTGCGGATCGGCGCGCTGCGGGACGAGCGGGTTCACGTAGGGGACCGCCTTGGGGGTGGAGCTGGGCACCGCCGCCTCGGCCACGCCGGGAACCGCGGCGAGTGCGCCCGCGGCCAGGGCGCCCTTCAACATCAGTCTGCGGCTGGGGACTTCGGGCAGGTCGTCGTCGCTGCTCATGCGGACTGCCTCTCCGGGTGGGGGAACGGGGATGGGATGCGTTCGAAATGTCGTACTGCATCTGTCATTCCGAACGCCGAAAAGGTAAGGGTGCGGTACAGGGAGGTCAACGGGTCGGGAGCGACAAGATGGAAACCGCTTGCCGATAAGGCTCGGGGGAGGACGAAATCCATCCGTTTTCTGTTATCCGCCGCCCCCTCCGCCCGTCCCCATCATGTGCGCACCCATACCCACAGGACAGCAGCGGTCGCCGGAGCCCTGGCGGCGGTCGCCCTCACGCTCACCACTCCCCCTGCGTCCGCAGCCGGAGTCCGGGACGTCTCCGCGGACGTGCTCGCGAACCGGGATGTGACGCTCACCGGTGACACGGTGGTGACCGTGCCGGACGGAACGACCACCTACGGAGGCGTGTTCCGCGGCGAGGGCACGCTCACCGTGCGCGGCAGCGGGACGCTGATCCTCACGAAGGACAGCGACTTCACCCTGCCCGCGGCCCGGCAGGGGCAACGTGTGACCACCGAGGGCGGCAACCACCCGTACACGACCGTGGCCAACCCCGACCCGCCCGCGATCACGGTCGAGCAGAGCGCGACCCTGCAATACGGCACCGGCGGCGGTACGGGCCTGATCGGCCGCTTCCCGTACAGCACGCCCGGCTATCAGCTCAACCAGCTCAACATCCGCGTCGACGGCACGCTCCGCCTGTCCCTGACCCGCACCTTCAACCTCGGCACGATCAGCGGGACGGGCCTGGTCACCCAGCCCCGCGGCATGTGGGGCACGTTCGACCTGGCCGGAACGAACCCGTTCTCCGGGGTCATCGACAACGGCACGGGCACGGCGGCCGGGCGCCCCGAGTACCCGCTCGCGCTGCCGAACGCCCGCGCGATCCTCAACCAGGGCTCCTGGATCATCGACACCCCGCTCAACCAGACGATCACTCTGCGGCAGGACTTCTACCAGCGGGAGTACGGCAGCGACGTCAACGTCCACTCCCGGCCCGGCAGCAGGGTCGTGCTCACCGGCCAGTACAGCTACAGCGACCGCGGCGGCGACACGAACCCCTCGCTCAGCGACCCCTGGCTCAACTGGCGCTCCATTCCTCACCAGTTGAACAAGCGGGGCACCAACATCGAGGGCGCGAACGTGCAGTGGGGCGACGGGACCACACACCGGATCTTCATGCCGGGCACCAAGGACACCGTCTACATCAACCTCCACGAGGCGAGCGGCCGGCGGTCCCTCCTCACCTTCGACTACAACGGCCCGGTGACGCTGGGCGCCCCCATCGGCGGCGGCAGGTATCACGACACGCTGGCCGCGCCCGGTGCCGGGGACGTCGTCATCGCCGGGACCCCCGGGAACGATGTCACGTTCGCGGCCCAGCAGTACTACGACGGGTCGACCACCGTCGAGAGGGGGGCGGTACTGCGGCTGGGGTCGGGGAAGCCGGGCGGGGACGGGTCGCTCATGACCGGGACCGAGCAGCGGCGGATCACCGACGACGGCACGCTCGTCGTGCGCAACACCTCGACCCCGGTGTCGCTGTCCACCATCGGCGGGAGCGGGTCGTTCGTGCAGTCGGGTGCCGCCACGACCACGCTGACCGGGGACGCGGTCACGTACACGGGAACCACGACCGTCACCACGGGCACCCTGGCGCTGCGCGGTGGAGCAACCCTCGTACACAGCAAGGCGATCCGGCTCACGGCGGCGGGGGCCCGCCTCGACGCCGGGACCGCGGGCCTGCGGGTGGCGACCGCCCTCACCGGCCGGGGAACGGTGCGGGGCTCGGTGACCAACGAGGGTGTGGTCGCGGGCGGGCTGACGGTGACCGGCGACTACACACAGAGCGCCAAGGGCCAACTCGTGCTCCATGACGGCCCGTTGAAGGCGGCGGGCCGGGTTCTGCTGGCCGGGGCGCTCGATCTGTCCGACGCCGGGTCGCGGCCCGCCCACGAGATCACCGTCCTCGACCACGGGGGACGCGCGAGGATCGAGGGCACCTTCGAGGGGCTGCCCGAGGGCGCGAGGGTGAAGCTCGCCGACACCACGTACCGGATCAGCTATCGGGGAGGCGACGGCAACGACGTCGTCCTGACCGCGGTCGGCGCAAGCCCGTCCGCGAGGGTGCGCAGCGCCTCTCCGTCCGGCGCGGCGGACGGCCCGCGGACCGCGAACGCGGCGGCCGGCGGCCTGTTCTCGTGGTGGCCGGGGTACGCGCTGGGTGTGGCGATGGTCGCCGGGCTGATGGTTCCGGCGATCCTGCGCGAGCGCAGCCGCGAGTCACGGCGGAGCGGACGGCACGCGTCCCGGGACTGACCACGTGCTCGGCGTGCGGCCCGCACGAACCTGCCCGGCCGGCCGCGGTGCCGAAGATCTCGCGCACCGCGGCATCCCCGTCCGGGACAGCGAGTTCAGCCATACGCCAAGGCTAGGGGGTGACCTCCGCCGTTTCCCGCCGTCCGCGCAGCCACACGTACACCGGGATGCCCGCGAAGAGGAACAGCACACCCTGGTAGACGGCCGCATAACCGGCGCCCGCGATCAGCCAGAAGGAGAAGGCGAAGGAGAGCGCCGCAACGATCAGGTCGCGCACCAGACCGGCCGGACGGACCCGCTCCCGGGTGCCCTGCGCCAGCCAGTACAGCTGTGCCGCCGCCGACAGCAGATACGGGACGCAGCCGGTGAACGTGGTGATCAGGACGAGGACGCGGAAGGTGGTGTCGGGGCCCGCCGTGTAGTTCAGGGCGATCAGCAGCGTGCCGAGGACGGCGCAGGCCCAGACGCCGAAGCCGGGCACCCCGCCCTTGCCGACGCGGGCGAACGGTGCCGGGAAGAGTCCGTCGCGGGCGGCGGCGTACGGCATCTGCGCGGCCAGCAGGATCCAGCCGTTGAGGCAGCCGGTGATCGAGGCGACGGCGACCAGCGCGATGGCGGTGCCGCCCCAGTGGCCGCCGGTGATCGCGTTCACGGCGTCGGCGAACGGCGCACCGGACTTGGTGAGCTTGTCGTGCGGGACCAGGCCGAAGACGGCGACCGTGCCGAGGAGGTAGACGAGGGCGGAGCCGAGGGTGCCGAGGACACTGGCGCGGCCCACCGTGCGCTCGGGGTCGCGGACCTCGCCCGCGCTCATCGCGGCGGACTCGACACCGAGGAAGCTGTAGAGGAGGAGCGCTGCGGAGGCGGCGACCGCGCCGGTCACGCTCTGGCCGGAGGCGTTGAACGGACCGAAGTTGTCCGTGTCCATGAAGAACAGCCCCACGGTGGCCACCACGAGGAGCGGGACGAACTTCAGGACCGTGGAGACCACTTGCACCGCGCCGACCCAACGGGTTCCCGCGAAGTTCGCGACGGCCGGCAGCCAGAGCGCGGCCAGGGCCACGACCGCTTCGAGGACGTGGTTGCCGTGCAGGGGTATCAGCACGTCGACGTAGCCGACGACCGCGACGGCGAGCGCGGCGATGCTGACCCAGCACATCGTCCAGTACGACCAGGCCGACAGGAAGCCCGCGAACTCGCCGAAGGCGTCGCGCGGGTAGACGTACAGGCCTCCGGTGACCGGACTGCGCCGGGCGAGCCTGCCGAAGAGGAGGGCGAGCAGCACCGCGGCCACCGACAGCACGACGAAGGCGAGGAGGCTGACCGTGCCGTACGGGGCGACGGTGGCGGGCAGGGCGAAGATGCCGCCGCCGATGATGTTGCCCATGACCAGGGCGGTGGCGGCGGCGAGGCCGAAGGTGCGGCGGCGGCCGGGCACGGCCGTGTCCGGCTCCGGCTCGGTGGCCTCGGTGGTGCTGGTGGCAGTCATGACGATTCCGGGTTCGGGGGACGCGCCGTGCGGCGGCGTACAGGGGTGCGGGGAGGGGGATCGGATCCTAACCCGGCATTCCACATGCTGGGCGATCTGTTCATGTACTGGACACAAATGCCTCTCACCTGCCCTCGGGTACGTGCCCACGTACTGGACGCCCAGCGGCATTCGCCCGCCCTTCGACTAACGTCATGACATGACCAGCAACACCACTCCCTCCCTCGCCGAGGCCCTCGCCGCCGGAACCCTCGTTCTGGACGGCGGCATGTCGAACCAGCTCGAGTCGGCCGGTCACGACCTGAGCGACGAGCTGTGGTCGGCACGGCTGCTCGCGGAGCGGCCGGAGGCGATCACCGAGGCGCACCTCGCGTACTTCGAGGCGGGCGCGGACGTGGCGATCACGTCCAGCTACCAGGCGACGTTCGAGGGCTTCGCCAAGCGTGGCATGGATCACGAGGAGGCGGCCCGGCTCCTGACCCTGAGTGTCGAACTGGCCCGCGGGGCGGCAGCGCAGGCGCACGCCAAGGGCGTCACACGGCCGCTGTGGGTGGCGGCGTCCGTCGGCCCGTACGGGGCGATGCTCGCGGACGGCTCCGAGTACCGGGGCCGCTACGGCCTGACGGTCGCCGAGCTGGAGGCCTTCCACCGCCCGCGCCTGGAGGTGCTGGCCGCGGCGGGCCCGGACGTACTGGCTCTCGAAACGGTCCCGGATACGGACGAGGCCACGGCCCTGCTGCGGGCGGTACGCGGACTGGGCGTCCCCGCCTGGCTGTCGTACACCGTCTCCGGCGACCGTACGCGGGCCGGACAGCCGCTGGAGGAGGCGTTCGCCCTGGCCGCCGACGCGGACGAGGTGATCGCGGTGGGCGTCAACTGCTGTGCGCCCGAGGACGTGCACGCAGCGGTCGAGACGTCCGCGCGCGTCACCGGCAAGCCGGTGGTGGTCTACCCGAACAGCGGCGAGACCTGGGACGCGGAAGCCCGCTCCTGGGACGGCCGCTCCACGTTCACCGCGGCCCAGGTCACGGGCTGGCGTGAGGCCGGGGCGCGGTTGATCGGAGGGTGCTGCCGGGTGGGGCCGGAGGCGATCGCCTCGATCGCGGGGACACTGGGGGCGGGCGCGTAATTCCCGCCTTGTGCCTGGGTGTTGGCGGCGATGGCCGCGCAGTTGCCGCAGGCATCGCGGCAACGGGCCCAAGGAGCGTCCGCCATACGGCACGGAACCCCGGGCGGTGTGTGTTCCTCTCACCCTGCAAAAGGGGGACACACATGAAGATCATGACTCGGTACGCACCTGTTGCCGCGGCACTTGTCTGCTGCTGTCTACCGCTGGCCGCCTGCGGTACGAAACACGCAGGGGTGCAAGCCGCCGCCACACCTGGACCCGGAACGTCCGCAACGGACGAGACGAGCGACGACCAACAGGTCCCGGACACCACCTCCGACGACCAACAGGAGAACCTCCCGGACACCACCTCCGACGACCAACAGGAGAACCTCCCGGACACCACCTCCGACGACCAGCTGGACCCCGGCCCTCCCATGGGCGACACCACGGACGACGACGGGGGCGTACCGACGGCCGGTCCGCACCGCTGGTTCCCGATGCTCCGCGAGTTCCGCGCGTACCTCACGACGAACGCCCCGAAAGCGGATGCCGCCATTGCCACCCACGTGACGAGTGCCTACCTCCGCACGCTCGCGGACAGCGCGCGCAGCATGGCCGTGGTCCGGGTCGACTACGGGGTGGGGGAACAGGAGGATGCGGACCGCACCGCCAAAGTGTTCGCCCGCTGGCGGCATTCCGTCTACGGCGATCACGGCCACGTGGATGTCCTCGGCCCGGCGAAGACCAACGCCGAACAGGACTGGTAGCGATGTGGGATGTTCTGGTGACCGCCCTCTTGGTCAGTGTCCCGCGAGAGGCTGGGCGATCGTGGGGCCGCCGCGATGGGGCTCTGCGACGTGGCGCGCGGGCGGCTGGGGCAGCGATGCGACGCAGGTATGCGAACAGGCACTGACCAGGAGCGGCAGCACGTCGGTGGCGACACGCAAGGAGATCCAGACCTGGTGCAGTTCGGACAAGGCGGGTGGGCAGCCGCAACAGGCGGAGAAGGCGGGCGCACGTCGAGCGTCGGCGTTCCGGCCGGAGCCTTGCGGTCGGTGAGGAACAGTGGGCCGCGGAGGCGCCGGGCAATGAGTCGGGCCGGCAGCTGAGCGGTGCCGGACTGGGCAGTAAATGCGTTCACCTCGCCCTGGCGACCGGAATGGTCCACCGCAGGTCGCGATGATCACGGCAGAGGGTCCGTCGCAGTAAATCCGGCATTTACTGCGGCAGTCATCCGGGAGTGTGGACATCGCGGATCGCAGTGGCGACGGCCGCCGGCGACCTGCCGGAGGTGGGAGGGAGCTATGCAAAGCAGGGCCTGGCGTCACTACCGTTCCGACTGTATATAGTGTGCATGTACAGTCTGGGAGGAGCGGAGGGCCGTCGTGCGGGTGGTGTTGTCCAACAGCAGCGGTGTACCGCTCTATCGGCAGATCAAAGAGCAGATCGGCGCGGCCATCCTGTCGGGGGACCTCGCCGAGGGCAGCGCCCTGCCCTCCGTCCGGGCTCTCGCTCGCGATCTGCGGATCAGCATCATCACCACCAACCGTGCCTACACCGAGCTGGCCGCCGAGGGGTTCATCGCCACGGTCCCCGGCAAGGGTGCCTACGTCCTGCCGCTGGACTCGGCGCTCGTGCGCGAGCAGTTGCTGCGGCAGGTGGAGGAAGGCCTGCAAACCGCCCTGGACGCCGCCCGGCGGGCCGGCCTCGGCCGCGAAGAACTCATCCAGATCCTGGACGGGCTCATGCAGGTCGAGCACGAGCACACGTGAGATCAGGAGGACCGTCAGTGCACAGTGATCTCGCCTTCGCCCTGCGGGGCGTGGGCTGCGCGGTGGGAGGCGGCTTCGCGTTACGCGATGTGAGCTTCGAGCTGCCGACCGGCTACGTCATGGGCCTCATCGGCGCGAACGGTGCAGGCAAGACGACGACGATTCGCTGCCTGCTGGGCATGCGCGGGTTCGAGACAGGTGAGATCGAGCTGCTCGGCCACCGGGTACCCGGCCCGGTCGCGCTGCGCCAGGACGTCGGGGTGGTGCTCGACCACACTTATCTCGTGGGCGATTGGCGGCTGGCCGAGGTCGAACGGACGCTGCGTCCCTTCGTACGACCGTTGGGACGGCGTGCGTTACCGGCAGTTGCTCGCGGAGTTCGGCCTGGATCTGCGGGCTAAGGTCAAGGACCTGTCCCGCGGCATGGCGATGAAACTCATGATCGCCGTGGCGCTGTCGCACCAGGCGCGGTTGCTCGTCTTCGACGAGCCGACCAGTGGCCTGGATCCGGTCGCCCGGGACGAGCTTGTCGGCATCATCGGGGACTTCCTGCTCGACGAGGGGCACAGTGTCCTGTTCTCCACGCACATCACCTCCGATCTGGACCGCATCGGTGACTACCTGACTCTCATTCATGGCGGTCGCGTCGTCCGGACCGGCCCCAAGGACGAGATCCTGGAGGCCTACCGGGTAGTGCGGGGCGGCCCGGAGGACCTGAACGGCCTCGTCGGCGTCGAGCTGATCGGCGTCAGACGGACGTCGACCGGGGCGGAAGCTCTCATCCGCACCGAGGAAGCCGACCTTCTCGGCGAGGACGTCCTCGTCGAGGCGCCCACCCTGGAGGAGATCGCCATCCACATCGGATCGCGGCCGATGAAGCCCGCAGCAACGCGGAACGGCCGGCGCGGGGCGATCGCATGAACGCCGTCGCCCGTATGGCCGTGCTGCACCTGCGTACCGTTGCGCCGTACCGGACCCAGGGCCTGCTGGTGTTCGGCCTGATGGTCCTGGTACTCGCCCGCAATCCTGATCATGTTGTACCGGCGCTCGCGGTACTGCTCGCCCCGTTGATCGCCGTGCACCCGTTCGTGGTCGCCGACAAGGCGGGCCTGGAGACGCTGTACGCCGTCTTGCCCCTACCTCGCCGCACGGTGCTGCTCGGACACTACGCTTGGGCGCTGGCAAGCTTTGTCGCCACCGTCACCGCAGGTACAGCGCTGGCCGTTCTCCTCGCGCGGGCCGAGGGCGCACAGTTCGGCGGTCGCACCCTGGTGACGATGCTGACGCTGGCCTGGGCGCTGTTCGCCGTCAACATCGCGGTCCAGTTCCCGCTGCTGATCCGGTTCGGGTACGCCCGCATCAGCGTCCTGGGCACCACCATGCCACTGGCACTGGTCATGCTGGCCGTCTACCGGCTGCACCTGACCATCGCGTCGATCCAGGCCTGGCTGCCGCTTGTCTGGATGGCCGGCGCAGCCGCCATAGTGACCTCCGCAGTCCTGGCGGCGCATACGCCAGGGCCGCGTACATAGCCGGACCGCGCGTACGGTGGCGGAGATAGCGGGTCCTTCGGCATTCAGGCGGCCCGGCCGAGGCTGGTGGTAGTCAGGTCCTGCTCGCGCAGCGGGGTGAAGTCGACGTCGAGCTTGGGGTCGTACGCCTCCGGCTCGATGCCGAGCTCGTGCGTGCTGTACTCGCCGAACCGCTTGATGTGATCGGTCAGGTACGGGGAGACCTGGGCCAGGTCCTCGGGGTCGATCTCCCATCCCTCCGCCACCAGGTCACTGACCTGCGGAAACTCCGCTACTAATTCAGTCAACAGGTCGTTCGTGAGCAGGGCGTTGAATTTCATCGCCTTCTCCTGCTCGATCGGGGCGTTGTCCGCGATGACGTCGCGGTTGCCGAAGCCGATCCACACGGGACTCGCGGCGCGCGGACCCAGGCGCCACCCGGTCTCACAGGGACGCGCGCAACTGATCGGCCAGGTCATGCATTATCGTCGGCGCGCCGCAGCCGCCGCCTCCTGATGCATCGTCACGAATCATCGTGATCGCGGCGGCTGTCCCCATCCCAGCACCCGGCACCGCCCCAACACCACCACGACGATCCCGACTTACGGCTGCCGTGTCGGTGGTGTCGTTGGGGGCGGTTCCCCCAGCGGTGAGTGGTCGTTGCTTGGCGGATCACGCTGCGGATCGTGACGGTGGTGTCGTCGCTGACCCGCTTGCCCGGTGCGTGTCACTTCGCAATGAGGCCCGTCGCGGCGGCGATCCGGCCCAGGGTCTTCAGCAGGGCCGCCGCCTCGGCGGGGCTGATCGCGGTCAGCAGTGTCTTGAGCTGATCGGCGGAGCAGGCGAACCGGATGCCCTTCATCCGCCCGTCCACGGTCCAGATCGACACGGTGCGCGCGTCGTACTGCCAAGGACGGTCACGGGTCGCATCCACCCAGCCCCCACCAGATGTCATGGGGAGGGTGCGGGTTCGTGAACGGCCGAGCTTGTGCACTCGGTCACCGCACGCGCGACCGACACTTCCTCAGCGATCACCAGTCCCGGTGACCCGTGGGATGGTTGTTCGCATTCCCCGGCTCCGCCGGGCGGCCGTACGGGCGCTCCGCGCCCGTGGGAGAGCGGATGCGACGGGGAGGCCATTCCTCCCCGGCGTGAACGCCGGGGCATCCTCGCCAGAACCAGGTGAACCAGGTCACTGACGCAACGTCATCACACCGAAGCCCCGCCCATCCACACGGGCAACACAGACGGACCGTGGCACCGAGGCAAGGAACTGCGCAGGCGGAACTTCGAGATCACCGAACCGTTTACATCAGTGCTCAGGGATGACGACTTGACGCCTGGTCACCCCAAGGGGTCCTCGTCCCGCCGCCGCACACCCCCGGCCCGCCGCAGCCTCCGCACGGCCGACAACGGCACCGCACCCCGCAGCAGCGACTCGTTCCCGGTGCCGAATGCCGGTGCGGTGGGCGGCACGGGTGGACTTGACACCGCCTCCCACAGCGCCATCTCCGTGTCGCGGGGCCCGTGTACGACCGGGTTGCCCTCGCCGTCGAAGACGCGCATCGGGTGCGTGGCATCCCATGCGGACCACCCCGGATCCCCGTGCACCGCGAAGCGCACCCACGCCCCGTGCATCTCGTCGGCGAGTTCGCGGGGCGCGCCGGGGCCGGCCAGTTTCGCCGCTTCCGGCACCTCCGCGCTGTCGAAGACGAAGCCCAGCTCCAGTGCGTGACAGGATCCGAGGCCGGGGAGGTTCGAGCGCCAGGCGAACTCGTAGACGTACGTGGGCGCGTGGCCCATGCGGGCGTCGGCCAGGCGGTGCAGCGGGTACCGCAGCAGGTAGTCCGTGACCATCTGGCCCACCAGGTCGGAGGCGGGCACCCCGGGGTGCGCGATGCGGTAGCCGAGTGGCACCTCGGGGCCGCAGTGACAGCGGGCCATCGCGCCGGCCAGTGCCACCGCGCCCAGCCTGTCGATGCGCTCGATCAGTCCGGTCGGCACGAGCCAGAGGCGATGCTCCTCGCCGGTCCAGCCCATCAGCAGGGGTACGTTCCCGGCGGCACCGTCGAGCAGAGCCTCCAGCGGGTCGCGGGGCACCAGATCCCCGTCGACGACGATCCCGAAGGCGGGTCCGCCGAGGATCGGGCTGGCCCGGCGGCCCACTTCCGCCTGGGTCTCGGACAGCAGCGTGCGGTCCACCTCGGCGAACGCGGCTGCCGTCGCCGGCACCTTCAGCCGGGTGGCCATGCGCCGCACCAGGCGCCGTACCTTGTCCCGGTCCGTCGACTCCGGCGGCCCGCTCTGCAGCACCGCCCGGCGGAACAGGCCCTGGGCACGCGGAGCGGCGAGCAGTGCTCCGATGCTGATCGCGCCCGCGGACTCACCGAACACGGTCACCCGGTCGGGGTCGCCGCCGAACTCCGTGATCGACTCGTGCACCCACTCCAGCGCCGCCAGCTGGTCGCGCAGCCCGGGGTTGGGCGGGGCGTCCGGAAAGAGGCCGTAACCCTCCACGCCCAGGCGGTAGTTGAAGGAGACGAGGACCACTCCGTCGCGGGCGAAGGAGCTGCCGTCGTAGACGGGCACGGAGGAGGAGCCGCGTGTCAGGGCGCCGCCGTGGATCCACACCATCACCGGGAGCCGGGCGCCGGGGCCGGGCTCCGGCGTCCACACGTTGAGATTGAGGCAGTCGTCCCCGTCGACCACCGGGTCGGACAGATAGCGGGCGAAGGCCTCCGAGTACGGCGGTTTGGGCGGCGTCGGCCCGAACTCGCCCGCGTCCCGCACCCCGTCCCAGGGCTCGGGCGGGACGGGCGGACGGAAGCGATGCGGGCCGAAGGGCGGGGCGGCGAAGGGGATGCCGCGGAAGACGGCGACCCCTTTCTCGTACCGGCCGCGCACGGCTCCGTAAGGGGTGCGGACCACGGGGTCCGATGGGTTCACCGGGTTCGGCGGGTTCACCGGGTTCACCGGGTTCGCTGGGTTCGGCGGGTTCGCCGGGTTCGGCGGGTTCGCCGGGTTCGGCGGGTTCGCAGGGTTCGCCGGGTTCTTGGCCACCTCGTCCGTACGGTCCATACGGTCCATCCGGCCCTCTCCTCACCGCTGGGGACTGCCCGCCTCCCCGCATCACATCACTACCCGGGCCCGTGACCCGGTCCTACAGGGCGGGTGGGCCGCGTGTCCCGCCGCACGGTCCACCGAGGCGCAACCGCCGATTCCTCCGTCTTCCACGTCAACTCGCCCCGGCCTTAATGTAGAAAGCGCTTGCCACGGGTCAGACGCCCGTTCGAAGACGTTCGAGGCCCTCGGGACGGGGCCGGAGAGGTGGGCCCATGGTGCATACCACAGGCACGGCCGGACCGACCCTCGCGGTCGTCGCGCGCGAGGCCGGCGTCTCCGTGCCGACGGCGTCGAAGGTGGTCAACGGCCGCGAGGACGTGGCGCCCGAGACCCGACGCCGGGTCACCGAGGCCCTCGACCGCCTCGGTTACGTCAGAAGACCCCGCTTCGAGGCGAACAAGCCGCCCGCCCTCATCGACCTGGTCGTGCACTCGCTGGAGAGCTCCTGGTCGGGCGCGATCCTGCACGGCGTGGAGGAGGCCGCGCACGACGCGGGCCTGGAGGTGGTGGTCTCGGCGGGCCTGACCCGCACCCGCGCCGGCCACCCGGAGCGAGGCTGGCTCGACAAGCTGTCCACGCGCGGCTCGGCGGGCGTCCTGTTCAACCTCGCCGAACTGACCCCGTCCCAGTACGCATGGCTCGACCAGCACCGCATCCCCTACGTCCTCATCGACCCGGTCCTGGAGCCGCCGCCGGGCGTGGTGTCGGTGGGCGCGGCCAACTGGCAGGGCGGGGTCGCCGCCACCGAACACCTACTGACACTTGGCCACGAGCGCATCGCGGTCATCGGCGGCCACCGACGCAAGCTGTGCAGCAGCGCACGGCTCGCCGGATACCGCTCGGCGCTGTCGGCCGCCGGGATCCGCCACCGTCCCGAATACGTACGCCACGGCAACTTCGACGAGACCACCGCGCACCGGCGCATGCTGCAACTGCTCGACCTGCCCGATCCGCCGACCGCCGTCTTCGTCTGCTCGGACCGGATGGCACTGGGGGCGTGCGCGGCCCTGGCGGAGCGCGGGCTACGGGTGCCGGACGATGTGAGCGTCGTGGGGTTCGACGACCTGCCGGAGGCACGCTGGGCGACGCCGCCGCTGACGACCGTGCGGCAGCCGCTGTCGGAGATGGCGGCGACGGCATTGCGGCTGCTCGTCCGCATGATGGCGGGCGCACGGCCGGAGGGCACCCGCACCGAGCTGTCGACGCGCCTGGTCGAGCGAGCGAGCACGGCACCGCCGCGACGGCCCGTGCGGTGAGCTGCGTCGCGGTCACCGCCGGAGCACCCCTTCTCAGCGAGGCGGACGGCCCCCGAAGTCGGCAGGACAGGGCATGCGGAAGCTGCCGGGCTGCCGGTGGTTACTTGCCTCCCGGTGTCCGGGCCAGGACACCGGCGCCGTTGATGCTGTTCATCGGATACGTCGGCTTGATCACCGAGTAGGCCCGATAGTTGGGCTTGTCGGTGAAGGACGCGCTCATCGGTGTGGAGTATTCGTCGAACCGGGTGAGGGGGCCGATTCCGGCGATCAGCTCGATGGTCCGGACCATCGAGGCGGTGCTGTAGAAGGTCGAGTCGACCTTTCCGGTCTGGGTGTACGGGCTGATCGCCAGGGCGAGCGTCCGGTGGGCATCGACGTGGTCAGGCCCGTTCTGGGCTTCGTCCTCGGTGACGAGGATGACCGTGTCCCTGAGATCCACCTCACTGACACTGTCGGCGTCGCCATTCGCGACATACAGCCTGCGGCCATCCGGGGAGAGCACTGACTTGTTCGGATGCAGGCCTACCTTGATCTGCCCCCTCACCCGGGGCGCGGAGCCTGCCACGTCAACGACGTCGACGGTGTTGGCACCCTGGTTCGACACATAGGCAGTGCGCCCGTCCTTGCTGAGCGTCACCCACACCGGCCGATGACCTGCGGTAACGGTCTGCACCGGCCCGCCGACGGTGTCGGTGACCGTTACGGCGTCCCCCAGCTGATCGGCGATGACCAGCTTCTTCCTGTCCGGAGTGTCAGCCAGGCCGGCTGGGAAAAGCGTGACGGCCTTGCCGTCCGCGGTCTTGGTGGGCAGCTTGATGGGACCGCGTTCGGTGAGCCGGCCGTTCGCTAACGACAGCACTCGGATCTTGGAGTTCGCCGCGGCACTGGCGTAAGCGGTCCTGCCGTCCGGGCTCCACGCCAGGCCCATGTACAGCGACTCCGGCGACGGATACGGCAGTGTCTGGACAACCTTGTCCGTCCGGGTGTCGACCAGCTGCAGGCTCTGAACGCCCTCACCGTCGTTGGTCACCAGCAGATAGCGGCCGTCGGGGTGAAGAACTGCGTTCAGCAGGGGTTCCCGAGCCGGGTCTGGTCACCCATTGGTGTGACCCGGTGTCCAACGGGTGTGACCGCAGTGCCGTCTTTCCTGGGACCGGCGATCTTGTAGGCGAGCACGGAGGACGCGAGCTGCTGCTTTGCCGCGGCCGAGGAACCGTCACCTCCGGCAGCTGCGGCGCCGGCCGGGGCCCTGGGCGCCCCAGCAGTGGCGACAGTGGCCAGAGCTGCACCGCCGATAGCGAGTGTACGGAATTTCGGCCTGGCCATCGTCTTCTCACCTTGTCTGCAATGCGGTTGGGCGTGGGCAAGGGATTGAGAGAATTGTTCTGACTCAACGGCTGCCGCCGCACAGGGCGTTCAGGTGAATCGGCGAAATATTCAGAAAATAACCCGAACAGATGCCATGGATTGCCATCTGCTGCGCTACCTCTCGGACGCGCCGTTTCGCTCCCGGGTGACTGCGGCGACCAACGAGGCGGAGGCGCTCAACGGCTTCTGCGACTGGGTCCGCTTCGGCCAGCGCGGCATGGTGGCCGCGAACGATCCCGACGAGCAGGAGAAGGACGTGAAGTTCACCTCCCTGCCGGCCAACCTGGTCATCTTCCACAACACCCTCGACATCGCCGACGTCGTCCGTCGGCTGCAGGCCGAGGGCTGGGTCATCGGCCCTCTCGACCTGGCCCGGATCTCCCCGTACCTGACCGAGCACATCAACCGGTTCGGCCAGTACTCCACCCACGAACTCGCCATCACCCCCGACACCTACGACGCCCACCTGGACGTCGACTTCACCGTTCTGGGCGACGAGCCTCATGCCGCCTGAGTTTCCTCCAGCCGGCCTTCCCTACGCAGGCGGGGAAGAGGGAGGACGTGGACGAATGGCCCGTCCGCCTCCGCGTGTGAGCCACGGCACGAAACTCTTGGTTGTCCGGGGCACCGATCTGGCTAATATAGGAGACAGAACGTTCTGTCTCGTAGAGATCGGACGTCGGCCGCACCGGGACACCGCCGTCCTCGTACGAAATACCGGTTCGCCGCCGGGCTGGACGGACCACGCGCCGCGTCTGACGGCGTCGACCGGGCCCCGCCACGCCTGACGGTGCCGTTCCGCGCCCTGTTCCTCACCGACGGCAAGCCTCGTCCGCCCGCCACCTTGTAGGGAGAAAACCGATGTTCAAGCACCGCAGCACCCAGCGCCGCCGCGTCAGCCTCGCCGTCGCCGGAGCGGCGGGCGTCGCCCTCGCCGCCGGTGTCGCCGTGAGCGCCTCCGCCACCTCCGCCGGTGTCGCCGTGAGCGCCGCGGCTGCTCACAGCGACCAGGCCCGGACCGTCAAGCCGACCATCGTGCTGGTACACGGCGCCTGGTCCGACTCGTCCAGCTGGAGCGGCGTCGTCAAGCGCCTCCAGGCAGCCGGATACCAGGTCGATGCCCCGGCCAACCCCCTGCGCAGCCTCAAGAGCGACTCCGCCTACCTGGCCGACTACCTCAAGACGATCCGGGGGCCCATCATCCTGGTCGGCCACTCCTACGGCGGGGAAGTCATCACCAACGCCGCCACCGGCAACCCCAACGTCAAGGCGCTCGTCTACATCGCCGCCCTCACCCCCGCCCAGGGCGAGAGCGCCGCGACCATCAGCGCCGAGTTCCCCGGCAGCCACCTCAGCGACAACCCGAAGGCACCCATCCCCACCGCGCTGAACGCCGTCCCATTCGCGCAGGGCATCGGCAGCACCGGCATCGACCTGTACCTCAAGGCCGACAAGTACCGCGACGTGTTCCTCAGCGGCCGGTTCAACAACGCCACCGCCGCACAGCTCGCGGCCACCCAGCGCCCCCTCACCGCCCAGGCCCTCGTCGAGCCCTCCGGCACCCCGGCCTGGAAGACCATCCCGTCCTGGTACCTCGTCGCGAGCGACGACCGCACCATCCCCCCGGCCGCCGAGAAGTTCATGGCCAGACGCGCCCACGCCCACACCGTCGAGGTCAACGCCCCGCACGCCGTCGCGCTGACCAACCCGGGCGCCGTGACGAGCCTCATCGAAAAGGCCGCCGCCGCCCGGGGCTGACCGGCCACCGTCGGCCTCCGCCTCGCCCGAACGGGCGGGGGCCGACAATTCCGGCGCCGAGAACCGCGCCGCTTCAGGCATCCCTGACAACCACCGCCCTGCGGAGTCCATCAAGCGGCCCTCACTCCCAGCACCCAGACCCGAGGAGATCGTCTTGACCGATTCCACCGCTCCCCGTCCCGTCCTCGAACCCGCCGCGCAGTCCTTCACCGAGGCCACCACGAACCCGCCCTACCTCTTCGACCTCGACCCGGCCGAGGGCCGCAAGGCCGTCGACGAGGTGCAGTCCGGCGACATCGCCAAGCCCGCCGTCGACGAGGAATGGCTCACCGTCCCGGGCGGCCTCCGCGACATCTCCGCCGCCGGCGCCGCCATCAACCAGGCCATCGACGTCCTGCGCACGGCCCTGCACACCGCCTGACGACTCAGATGCGCCCGCAGCCCCGCCGATTGCGCCGTTCCGGCCATTCGATCCCGGGCGCCCGGCGGAGCCCGCCTACAGCCGATTACACAGCTCGGTTTCCGGCACGCCCGGATGTCCACCGACCTGGGAAGTCGGGCAGCGAATTTCAGTGGTGAGCGGACGCTGGTTCACCCAGGACGGCGTGGGCGCCACGAGCCAGGGCGTCGGAGGCGGCCGGACCGTCGAGGTAGCCGCCGACCATGGCACCGTCGCGCAGCAGGACCAGCATGGCAGCGACGGCGGGCGGGTCGGGATGTCCGCAGGCCGCTGCCAAGGAGGTGAGGGCGTCGCGGAACCAGGACCGGTGCTCGTCGATGGCCTGGCGGACGGGGTGCTGCGGGTCGGGGTATTCCGCGGCGGCGTTGATGAACGGGCAGCCCCGGAAGCCGGCGCCGCAGGTCTCGTCGGCGATCCCGGCGACCAGCAGGTCGAGTGCCTGCTCAGGAGAGGCGACCTCGGCGGTGCCGGCGGCGAACTGGGCGCGGATGGCGGCATCGCGGCCGCGCAGGTAGGCCACGACCAGGTCGTCCTTGCTGGGGAAATGGCGGTAGAACGTCGCCTTGGTCACTGCACCCTCGGCGATCAGCCGGTCCACCCCCACGGCCTGGATCCCCTCGGCGTAGAAGAGGTGCGACGCCGTCTCCAGCAGCCGCTCACGCGGCTGCGACCTCGGGGCGGCACGGTCGGTCACGGCATCCATACCCCCAGAGTAACAGACAGGTCTGTCTTGACAGAGGTTCGCGCACATGCTCTGCTTACAGAAAGACAGAACAGTCTGTCTCCTGCTCTCCAAGGAGTGGTGAAGATGTCCGCGAAGTCCATCGTCCTGATCCACGGCCTGTGGCTCAGCCCCCACAGCTGGCAGCCCTGGATCGACCGCTACAGCGCCCAGGGTCACACCGTCCACGCCCCCGCCTGGCCCGGCATCTCCGAGCTGCACGAGCCGCTCGACCATGACCGGGCTCCCGCCGGCCTGGGCGTGCGAGAGATCGCCGACCACTACGAACGCTTCCTGCGCACCCTCGACGAGCCGCCCGTCATCATCGGCCACTCCTTCGGCGGCCTGGTCACCCAGATCCTCCTCGACCGCGGCCTCGGCGCCGCCGGTGTCGCCCTCCACCCCGCACAGGCCAAGGGCGTCCTTCGCTTGCCGCTGTCCACCCTGCTCGCCACCCGGCCGGTCCTCGGCAACCCCGCCAACCTCCGCCGCACCGTCAAGCTGACCGACAGCCAGTTCCACTACGTCTTCGCCAACACGGTCACCAAGGAGCAGGCCGCCACCGAACGCGCCCGCTGGTCCGTGCCGGGCGTGGGCCGCCCCGTGTTCCAGGCCGGCTTCGCCAACTTCACCCCCGTCGGCCGCGCCGCCACCGCGATCCGGTTCGACAACTCCGACCGTGCACCGCTGCTGCTGGTGGGCGGCACGGCCGACCACATCGTGCCGACCGCGGTCGTCCGCGAGACCCACCGCCGCTACCGCCGCTCCAAGGCGCTCACCGAGTACCGGGAGTACTCGGGCCGCGACCATGGCACGGGACTGCACGAGGGCTGGGAGTCCGTCGCGGACGACGTCCTCGACTGGGCCCTGCAGGTGCAACGACCCGCCCACACCTACTGATACTGAACCGCGAGCTTCCGGTGCTTACCGCAACCCCGCAGTCTCGTGGTGGCCGGATCACACGGGCCACGGAGCCTGCGATGCCCGCCTCCGCCGTCGACCGCCGCCCCCATCACCAGAAGGACCTCACGAGGTCCATGTGCCAACCGATCGCGGGCACTGTGGTCTCCTGCCAGTGGACGGCGGCGACGGATCAACCGACCGTCCACATCCGCCACCCCGTCGCCGAGGCCCTGCACGCGCTCGGCTTCGCCCAGGACGGCATCGATGACGTCGTTCTGGCCGCCTCCGAGCTCGCGGCCAACGCCACCGAACACGCGGAAGGCCCCTACTGCCTTCTGCTCCACCACGCTGAGCCCACCTACCTCCTGGAGTGCTACGACCACGGCAGCACGCTCCCGCCCGTCGGCCTCCCTCCGGCGCCGCGGATTGACGACTCGCTCCTCAGCGAACTGGACCCCGACGCGGTGCTGATGCAGCTGGGCGAGCAGCGAGCGAGCACGGCACCGCCGCGACGGCCCGTGCGGTGAGCTGCGTCGCGGTCACCGCCGGAGCACCACGCGCAGGCCGCCGCGTGGACCCCGGCGAACCCGCCGCCCGCCTCGATGTACGCGATGAGCCATATCGACTTCCGGCCGACTCGTCAGATCTATGAGTACACCTCGGAGTACGTTGTCACACGCACCTCTTAGAGTCGCAGGGATGAAACGAGACGACGCCCCTGACAGCACGAACGCCCCCGACCACGACCTGCCGATGCTCACTGCCGCGCAGGCCGCACATCTGCGGGCACTCGCCGCCCTCTACTCCGAGGACGGCCACCACCACCCCCTGCACAATCTTGCGCACAAGTGCCGCCAGGCGCCTCAGGCTCAATGGCCCGACCTGGTCGCCGCACACTTCGCCGCCCTACGGCAGGCAAGCCGGGGCGGCGAGAGCGCCGAGGAACTGCTGCGAGGTGCACATGCCCGGCTGCTGCCCGTCGAGTCACTCACCCCGGACGCCGTCGGCAGCCTGCGCTATGCGCGCGTGGTGGCCGACGGGCTCGTCTTCGCCTACGCCCTGGACGGGCCCACCAGCGTGCGGATCCTCACCGACGAGGACGTGGAGCGCGCCGGACTTGAGGCCCTGGGACAGGCGGGGCGGGCGAACCTGATGCGGGTACCCGTCGAGCACGCGGAAGTGCCCATCGATGGAGGGGTGAGGCTGCACTCCCTTTACGGTGACTCCCCGTTCGTCGCCAGCCAGGCGCTGTTCCTGTCGCAGGCCGTCCATCAGGTCACCGGCCAGTCGCTCCCGGACGCCGGTGCCCTCGTCGCGGTCCCCAGTCGGCACAATCTCGTGTACCACCCGATCGCCGACGGTTCCGTGGTCGATGCGGTCAACTGCCTTGCCGCGTACGCGCTGGGTGCTTACGAGGACGGGCCGGGTGCGCTGTCCCCACGGGTGTACTGGTGGTACCGCGGCGGCCTGACGTCGCTCACGGTCATCGACGACGACACCCGAGCCTTCTCGATACAGCCGCCGCCCCGGCTCCTCGGCCTGATGAAGGGTCTGGTCCGTCTCGATGGTGCCGGTCGCCTGGCCACCCGCGCCGCGGCCGATGGTCCTGGCGTCGCCGAACACACCAACGCCACAGCCGAGTCGACAGCCGGCCTCGCTCAGGACCCGGCGGGACTGGGTAGCGCGTTCGCCTCCGCCCTCGCGCTCGCCCACACCCGCTGCGCCGCCGATCCTGAGGTTTCGCACATCGACACGTGGGACGCGTGGGCCACCGCCGTTCAACTGGGCTCCGCGCTGTTCACCGGGTCGCAGCCCCAGGAGTGCCACCTGGGCGAGGACCTTGCTGTGCAACTGCCTGCCATGCCCGCCGAACCGCCTGCGGATGCCCGTGCCTGGCTCGACGCCCTCTACCTCGCGATCGTGTGTCGCCAGATGGACCGGATCAGCCGGCTGTGCGAGGTGCCACCGACCAGGCTGCGAGAGGACGACTCCGTCGACGAGTACGTCCTGCACTGGATCGACACCCTGCAGACCTATTTCTCTCCCGACCGCTCCTCCATGGACGGCGTCGTGGAGACGCTGGTTGCCACCATGCAGACGTCCGGGCCCGACGGCGTGACCCACGCGCCGCTGGACTTCGTGAACCGCATCGACTACCAGCCGGTCGCCCTCTTCCACCGCCTCATCGCACGCGACCACGACGCCTTCGCCAAGGCGCTTGCCGAGGCCCTCTCGGACCACGGCGGTTACTGGGGCGAGTCGGCGGCGCCACGCGCCCAGGTGGCACTCGGACCGCTCGCGATGGCGAGCCTTGCCTACGACTACGGGTTCCCGATCGACCCGAAGCAGCGGTATCTGCCCACGTATCTGCTCAACCGCGAACGGATCGAGGAAATCCCTCACGCAGGCTCCCCCAGCAGCGGTCCTTGAACTCGCACCACACGACCTTCCCCGGATCCCGCTCCCCCGCCCCCCACTTGTCCGCAAGCTCCGACACCAGCAGCAGCCCGCGCCCGCCCTCATCGGGCTCGGGCGCCTCCGCCTGCGGCGGGGCCGGTACGCCGTCCCCGCTGTCGTGGACCTCGACACGCACCCCACCGTCGTACGGCAGCGGCAGCGGCAGCGGCAGCAGCCGCAGCAGGAAGCCGCGGCCGGGCGGTACGCCGTGCACAAGGGCGTTGGCTGCGAGTTCGCTGACGCACAGCACGATGTCGTACGACCGTTCGCGCACACCCCAGTCGAGGAGCGCCTCGTACGCGAAGGCGCGGGCGGCGGGGACGGACTGGCGTTCGCGCCGGTAGAAGCGTTCGCGCGGGGACGGGTGGGGGATTTCCGTGTTCACGTGGCAAGAGTCACACTCCGTGGCCATGATGAAACAGCGCGTGCAGTCGTACAGGTTGTTTGTACGGGTGCGCGACGGTGAACGTACGTACGCGGGTGGGGAGTTGGACCGCATGGGCACGACTCGACGGTCACGGAGGAACGCCTCGGCGATGAAGATGGTGGGCGCGCTGCTCGCCCTCTTCCGCGAGTCCGCCGGATATACGCAGAAGTCATTGGGCGAACGGTTCGTCGTCGGCGAGCAGCAGATCGCCTCCATCGAGCAGGGTAGACGGCCGCTGAAGCCGGATCTCGCCGAGCAGCTCGATGAACTCCTCGGTACGAAGGGGGCGTTGTCGACTGCGTTGAGCAGGATGCCAGAGGTGGATCTTGTTCCATTGTGGGCGGAGGAGTACCTGGACTGCGAGCGAGAGGCGATCGTGATCTCGTCATACGAGAACCAGGTGTTGCCCGGCTTGCTCCAGACGGACACGTACGCGCGAGCGGTCTTCCGCAGCCGCATCCCTGTGCTGGACGAGGACGAGATCGAACAGCATGTGGCGGCACGCGTCGAGCGGCAAGCGATCTTTCACCGGAAAGAGCCGCCGCTCGCGTGCTTCGTGATCTGGGAGGCGGTGCTACGGGACCGCCTCGGCGGGGACAAGGTCTCTGTCGAGCAGCTGCGGCACCTGCGCAAGTACTCCGAACTCCCGGGCCTCACCTTGCAGGTCCTGCCACTGGGACGTACCGCTCACGCAGCTCTCGACGGCCCGTTTGTCCTTCTGGAGACTCCCGAACATCAGCGGCTCGCCTATACGGAAACCCAACGCGGCAGCCAACTGATCGCAAATCCCGACGAGGTGGCGATCCTCACGCAGAGGTGTGCGATGCTGCGGTCACAGGCCCTCAACCCCGAAGACACGAGGGACCTACTGGACCGTCTGCTAGGAGAGCAATGAGCAGCACCGCCCTTCGGTGGTTCAAATCGAGCTACAGCGGCAGCGACGGCGGCAACTGCATCGAAATAGCCGTCCAGCCCACCGCCATCCACATCCGTGACTCGAAATCCCCCACCACCGCCCACCTCACCGTCACCCCCTCCACCTGGGCCGCCTTCCTGAAGCTCGCCAACAACAGCGGTTGTTGAACCGGATTCGCCCCCACACCCACCGCACGCCCGCAACAATGCGTGCATGGATGACGACTGGCAGCAACAGCTCGACGAGATCCGTGAGGAGTTCATCCGCCGGAACGATCCCGCCGCCTGGGTGAAGGAGGCCGACGCAGCGGACGCCTCCCTGCGGTATCCCAACCTCTCGGTGCGCGGGCCGGTCTTCGGGGTCGCCGTACAGGACCCGGCGGTGGGGCCCGAGTGGCGGCTGCTGAAGTCGGTGACGGACGGTATGCCGCAGATGGCCCGGGACGGGCTGAACTCGCATCTGTTCTTCACCGCGAAGGACGGCACCGACGACCGGGGCATGCGGCGCGAACTGCTGGCCGCCGTGGCCACGCTTGAGCGGGAGCCGGTGAACGAGGTGGAGGTGTGCGGGGTGCGCTACCGGGTCGTGCGCGGGGACGAGTTCACGCGCAGCGACGACGACGGCTGCCTGGAACCGCCCCGGCCCACCGACCCGGAGCCGCTGGAACGGTCGTGGGACCGGCAGGCACGTGACACGCAGTCCAGGGACATCGGCTTCGGGCTCGATCCGGACCACTCGGACGGCCCGATGGAGGGCGCGCTGAAACTGGCGCTTCGGGACTTCGCGTACACCGGCGACCGCTATCCCGCCGACATGCGCGCGGACTCGGAACGCGCGGTGGCCACCCACCCGGAGATCGTGCTGCTGCCCGTCGGCTTCTCCGTGGCCGAGCGCGACGAACACGGCTGGCGCCCGCGGACCGTCCTCGCCGCCACCCCGCACGACGCCCGGCGCACGCTCTACAACGGACTGGACGAGATCTGGGCCCTCCTCTACCAGTACGACGACGACAAGAAGGCCCGCTATGCGAAGGCGGCCCAGGAGTACCGGGCGCTCGACCGCGCCGACGAGTTCCGCGTCGACGACCGTCTGCTTCGGATCTGCCGCGTGGAACGCCTGCTCCGCATGGGTCCCGACGGCCCGGAGCCCCCGCGTCCTTCGGACATCGACGAGTACGGCCCCATGAAGCTTCACCCGACGATGGACGAGGACGGCAACCTCACCTACGACTGAGCGAGCGCAGGTGTCCGATTCCTTCAAGACCGGCGCCCACGGCGCTGCCTACCGTGGCCGCATGACTCCACGATTCGATGCCATCGGGCTGGTCGTCTCCGACATGGCGGCCGCCGTCACGTTCTACCGCCGGCTCGGGTTCGCCTTCGGCGAGGGGGCAGAGGTGCTGCCGCACGCGGAGGCGGAGCTGCCCGGCGGGCTGCGGCTGCTCCTCGACACCGAGGAGACCGTCCGCTCCTTCTACCCCGGCTGGCAGCCGCCCGCTGGTAACAACCGGGCCGCGTTGGCCCTGCGGTGCGCGTCGCCCGCCGAGGTGGACGCCTTCTACGAGGACCTGGTGGGCGCCGGGTACCACGGTGAACTGAAGCCGTGGGACGCTTTCTGGGGGCAACGGTACGCCGTCGTGCACGACCCGGACGGCAACGGCGTCGATCTGTTCGCCGACCTATCCACGGGCCAGTAGATCGCCCAGCGGCATGCCCGCCAACTCCCGTACATCCCGCGCGAGATGGGCCTGGTCGGCGAATCCGGTACGGGCCGCCGTCTCCGCGAAGGGCACCCCCGACCGCGCCAGCGCGAGCGCCCGCTGCAGCCGCAGCACACGGGCCAGGGTCTTCGGGCCGTAGCCGAACGCGGCGAGCGAGCGACGGTGCAACTGACGTGCGCCCAGGCCAAGTTCATCGGCGGTGGCGGCGACGGAGCGGCCCGCGTCGAGCGCCGCGACCAGTGCACGGAGCAGGGGGCCGGGGTCGGCCGTGCGCCCGGCCCTGTCCAGCGCGATCTCCTCGAGGGCGGTCGAAGGATCGGCGGCGGCGTCCACGCGCCCGGTCAGCCGGCGCACCTCCGCGGCGGGCCACAGGTCGGCCAGCGCGACGCGTCGGTCCCGGAGTTCGTGTGCCGGGATGCCGAGGTAGGTGGGTGCGGTACCGGGGTAGAAACGGACTCCTGCCCAGCGCGTTGGCGGGCCGCCGGGGTGGTACGCGCGCGTGTCCGGACCGGCGACCAGCAGCCTGCCCTCGGTCCACAGCAGGTCCATGCAGCCGTCGGGCAGGACCGGCCGCCCGGTGGCAGCGGACGGCGTGTTGGTCCACACGACCGCACCCGAGAGCCGGGACGCCCGCTCCGCGTACCCGGGGACCGCGAGGGCTCCGTCAACAGCCACATGGCCAGGCTACGTCGCCCGAACACCGATCAGACCAGCCGCCCCACCGAAGTCCGCGCCGAGCGCGCTTCGCCTCCTTTTCGGTTGCCTTCTGTTCGGCGCGTCGTTTCCGCTCCGCCTCTCGGGCCGCCGCTTCCACCCGCTTCTCCTCAACGCTGTCGTACAGAACCTCGGCGACTGAGAAGCGACAGCCGTAGCCGCGCCCAGAACCCTTGTTGACCGGCAGGAAACCCTCGCGCCCGGTACAGCCGGGTGCTCACCGATTCATCGGATGCCGGGCCGAGCAGGAGCGGGCGCGCGCTTCCAGGCGGGCCAGTGCCTCCTCACGCGTGCCGGTGAAGAGCGGGAGTGTGGACGGCGTGACCGCCCTCCTACTCCTGCGGGCCCTCCCCCTCGTGCGGTTGATGATGCGCGTTGTGCGGCTGGTGGTGCGCGCTGCGCGCATGCGTCCGCAGGCGTGACGTCACGTCCTCCGGGGGCAGGAAGCGGGACCAGCGCTCCGGGAACTCGGACGGCATGTCCGGGTCGTCGGGGTCGGCCGCGCGGGCAGCGGCGGCGCGGGCCACGTACTCCGCGGCCTGCTCCTCGCGCAGCCGTTCGTTCGCCTCGCGGGCCGCCGCCGTCGCCGCGGCCGGCCACACCCGGTCGATCGCCGCGTTGACGGCTGCGCCCACCAGGACCGCGAAGGCGGACACGCCGATCCACAGCAGCACGGCCACGGGCGCGGCCAGTGAACCGTAGATCGTGGGGCCCTCGATCGTGTGGGTCAGGTAGATGCGCAGCAGGAAGCTGCCGAGCACCCACATCGCCAGGGCCACCAGGGCGCCGGGCACGTCCTCCACCCAGGGCGACCGCACCGGCACTGACACGTGGTACAGGGTCGTCAGGAACACGATCGACAGAACGATGACCACGGGCCAGTAGAGGACCTGCACGACCGTCGTCGACCAGGGCACGATGTTCACCACCGCGTCCGGGCCCGCCACCATCAGCGGCAGCGCGACCGACCCGATCAGCAGCGCCACGATGAAGAGGACGAACGCGAGCAGCCGCGTCCTGACGATGCCCCGGGTGCCGTCGAGCCCGTACATCACCGTGATCGTGTCGATGAAGACGTTCACCGCTCGCGAGCCCGACCACAGGGCGAACAGGAAGCCGATGGAGATGACGTCGGGCCGGCCGCCCTTCATCACGTCGTGCAGGATCGGCTGCGCGATCTCCGAGACGCCCCGGTCGGACAGGACCGTACGGGACGCCTCCAGGATGTTGGTCTCCAGGCTCGCGATGGTGTCGGCACCGGTCCAGGCGTCGACGTAGCCCAGCAGCCCGATGAGGCTGAGCAGAAGCGGCGGCACGGACAGCAGGGTGAAGAACGCCGCCTCGGCCGCGAGCCCCAGGATCCGGTACTCCATGCACGAATTGACCGTGTCCTTCAGCAACAGCCAGGCGGTCCTGCGCTTGGACACGTTCCGGTAGAGGGCACGCGCACGATGGAGCCGACCGGACGGCCGCTCGGGGGTTTCACTTGCTGCTGACTGCACGCCTTAACCGTATCCGCCGCCCGGGCCTGCGCTCATCCCCTGGTCGGGCGGGCCCCGACCGTGTGACGCGCACCTGCGCGATACGGGTGCCCCGGGGGTGTACTGAGGAGTAGGTTCACCCTATGGCAGCCAGCACGCACAAAGTGACCAATCAGGCTCCGCCGCTGGTCGCATATGACGTTTTTCGCGCGGACCGGGCTCTCAGCGAAGCCGTGGAGCGGCATCTGGACCCCGCGCTCCTCGACGAGGCCCGCGACGAACTGTCGGCGCTCGGGCGCAGCGCCGGCTCCGCCCAGGTCCAGGAGTGGGGGGTCCAGGCGAACGAGTATCCACCGAAGCTGCGGACCCACGACCGTTACGGCAACCGCATCGACGAGGTCGAGTTCCATCCCGCCTGGCACCGGCTGCTCGGCAAGGGTGTCGGCGCGGGGATGACCGCGGCCTGGGCCCGCCCGGGGGGTCACCTGCGGCGCGCGGCCGCGTTCGTGATCTGGACGCAGGTCGAGGCGGGCCACGGCTGTCCGCTGTCGATGACCCATGCGGCGGTGCCCGCCCTGCGCACGGACCGCGAGCTCGCGGCCGAGTGGGAGCCACGGCTGACCTCCACGGTCTACGACCGGGATCTGCGCCCCGCCGCCGAGAAGGCCGGCGTCATCTTCGGTATGGGCATGACCGAGAAGCAGGGCGGCAGCGACGTACGCGCCAACACGACCACGGCCCGGCCGCTGGCCGAGGACGGGACGTACGAACTGACCGGCCACAAGTGGTTCTGCTCGGCGCCCATGTCGGACGGGTTCCTGGTGCTGGCGCAGGCGCCGGGCGGGCTCACCTGTTTCCTCGTCCCACGCGTGCTGGGGGACGGCACGCGGAACGTATTCATGATCCAGCGACTCAAGGACAAACTGGGCAACCGGTCCAACGCCTCCAGCGAGGTCGAGTTCGACGGCACCTGGGCGCGCCGCGTCGGTGAGGAGGGGCGCGGGGTGCGCACCATCATCGAGATGGTCGCGGCCACCCGGCTCGACTGTGTCCTCGGCTCGGCGTCCCTGATGCGGCAGGC
This sequence comes from Streptomyces sp. NPDC001634, assembly GCF_040298185.1. Classification (NCBI taxonomy): domain Bacteria; kingdom Bacillati; phylum Actinomycetota; class Actinomycetes; order Kitasatosporales; family Streptomycetaceae; genus Streptomyces; species Streptomyces sp. NPDC001634. Next base: position 76,851 of record NZ_JBEOZU010000015.1, read on the forward strand.
GGTGGCGCAGGCCATCCACCACTGCACCTACCGGGAGGCGTTCGGCGGCAGGCTCGTCGACAAGCCGCTGATGCGCAACGTGCTGGCCGATCTGGCGCTGGAGTCGGAGGCGGCGACGGCGCTGGGGATGCGGCTCGCGGCGGCGTACGACGACGGGAGCGAGCAGGAGCGGGCGTTCCTGCGGCTCGCGGTGCCGGCCGCCAAGTACTGGGTGACCAAGCGCTGCACCCCGGTCGTGGCGGAGGCCCTGGAATGCCTGGGCGGCAATGGCTACGTCGAGGAGTCCGGCATGCCCCGGCTGCTGCGCGAGTCGCCGCTGAACTCCATCTGGGAGGGCGCGGGCAACGTCCAGGCGCTGGATGTGCTGCGCGCGCTCCAGCGCGAACCGCAGGCCCTCAACGCCTACCTCCAGGAAGTCGGCCGGGCGCGCGGCGCGGACCACCGTCTGGACGGCGCGATCAAGAACCTGCTCACCGAACTCGCCGACCTGGAGGGCATCGAGGCACGGGCGCGTCGCGTGGTGGAACGGATCGCATTGGTGCTCCAGGGGGCGCTGCTCGTCCAGTACGCGCCTCCTGAGGTCGCCGACGCCTTCTGTGCCTCCCGCCTGGGCGGCGACTGGGGCACGGCCTTCGGCACCCTGCCGCACAGCCTGGATCTGGCCACGATGGTGGAACGGGCGCGGCCGGTCGCCTGACGCCGTCCCGCCGTACGACATCACGGGCACCCCGGGGCCCGTACGCCAACTGCGCCCCGCAGGACACACGTCGCGGGGGTGGTGCTGCGCCGACACGGCACCACCCCCGCGCTCTCCTGGCCCCGGTCAAGGAGCAGGCACGCCGCCGCAGCGGCATTGCACAATTTTCAATCACCGCGGAGCCCTTCGCCAGGGTTGCAGGGGGTTGCAACTTGCTGCTCACTGTTGCCGGAGTGCATCCCTCCGTCACCGGTAGACGGCAGTATGAGAACCACCGTCAACATGGGCCCGGCCGCTCCTGGCCGGAAACAGCTGACGGAACGGATGGGTTTCTCCGGGAGGTTCCAGTGGCGCACTCGGCGAAGAATGTCGCGCGGCCCGCCACCCTGGACGCCGCGCAGGCGGCGCGCGTACTCAGCGAGGTGCGCAGCGCCACGCTCGCAGGACAGCGCGCCCCGGTCGCGCCGCGCCCGGTGATCGAGGCGTCCTGGGAGCGCATGCTGCGCAGCGGCGTCGATCCCGACCACGACTTCCGGGCCGACCTGCTCGGCCGCGACGAGATCGAGCGGCGCCGCCGCGACACCCCGCTGAGGCATGTACTGCCGGTGCTGCGCGAGGGTCTGCTGTCGGTCGCGGACGTCGCACAGCACATCATGGTCGTCGCGGACGCGGACGGGCGGGTGCTGTGGCGCGAGGGCTGCTCGTCGGTGCTGCGCAAGGCGGACGGGCTGGGCTTCGAACTCGGCGCGGACTGGGGCGAGGCGGTGGTCGGCACGAACGGCATCGGCACCCCGGCGGTGACCCGGCGCCCCGTGCAGGTGTTCGCGTCCGAGCACTTCGTACGCTCCCATGCGTCGTGGACATGCACGGGCGCCCCGGTCACGGACCCGCGCGACGGCCGGCTGATCGGTGTCGTGGACGTGAGCGGTCCGCTGGAGACGATGCATCCGGCGACGCTCGCATGGGTGGAGGCGGTGGCCAAGCTCGCCGAGGCGCGGCTGCGGGAGGTGCATCTGACCTCGCTGGAGCGGCTGCGCGCGGTGGCGGCCCCGCTGCTCGCCAAGCTCGGCGGCCGGGCGCTGGCGGTGGACAAGGACGGCTGGACGGCGGCGGTGACCGGGATGCCGTACGTCGACCGCGTTGCCCTGCCCGCGTCACCGTCGCCGGGGCGCCGCCTGCTGCCCGCGCTGGGACCCTGCGCTCTGGAGCCGTTGCCGGGCGGCTGGCTGATCCGTACCGTGGACGCCCCCGCGCCGAGCCACCTGACGCGGATCGCCCTGGACGTGGCGCACCCCCGGCGCTGGTCGGTGACGGTGTCGGGCGACACGGGCTCCTGGACCCATGAACTCAGCCCCCGGCACGCCGAGTTGCTCTATCTGCTGGCCGTCCACCGCGCGGGCCGCACGGCCTCGGCCCTGGCCGCCGACATGTTCGGCGACCGGGCCCGCACGGTCACGGTCCGTGCGGAGATGTCCCGCGTACGACGGTACCTCGGGGCGTTTCTGGAACACCGGCCGTATCGTTTCTGCGAGTCAGCGGAGGTGGAGGTGCTGCTGCCGGCCGACCCACGGGACCTGCTGCCGCACTCGCTGGCACCGGGGGTGGTGCGGGTGAGGGGAGCGTCCGTGACGGGCCGCTTCCGCCAACGGACCTCGGAGCAGGTCGACGGCTTCCAGGTTGTCCCCCGCCCCGAGGCATAGCCCCAGACGTGGGGATAACCCTCCATTTCCCGGGTCTTCGGCCGGTCCCGCTTGCGTCTGCCGTAGCATCCCTCTCACAGGCCACCCCACCCGCTTCTCACGTCAATGTCCGGACCACGAGGAGCAGTTGGCCTACGCCGGGAGGTTGTATGAAGCACCGTGGCAGACACCGCCGCAGGCGCCGGGGTCGTGCGCTGCGGGCCACGCTGGCCGGGACCGCGCTGGCGCTCACAGCCGCCGCCACGCTGATCAGCACCTCGCAGGCCGCCGGCGGGGACAACCCCGGGGGTCTGACCCGCGTCACCTCCGCGGCCGAGACCGCGAAGTTCCGCCTCCACGAGGACCTCACCGACCGCCGCACCCTCGACACGCTCAGCCGTTCGATGGGCGGCAACGTCGGCGTCCACCGCGTCCTCGCCTCCGTCGACCACAACATGCGCGACCGGTCCGCGTGCGACGCCGCCGAGACGGCCGCGCTGCCCGTGAAGCCGGCGGCCACGCGCGCGTACTGCTGGGACCACGGCGACGCGACGACCACACAATGGCTGCCCAGAACCGTCACCACCTCCGGGGACGCCGACGACGACGGCCGCTGGGGCCCGGACCGCGTCATCCTGTCCGGCTGGACGCACGACGACCGCCGCTCCGGCGACCCGGCCGCCGACCGGGGCCTCGCCCGGATCGCCTTCATCGATGCGAACGACCCGGACCGCCTCTCCTACCGCTGGGTCCTGCTGGTCGCCCCGAGTGCCGACGGCAAGGACTTCACCGCCGTCCACACCCGGATGTCCGGCATGGTCTGGTACCAGGACAAGCTGTTCGTGACCGCCCGCGACTCACTGCTCGTCTTCGACCTGCACCGCATCCTCGAGGCGAACGTCGACAGCGGGGCCATCGGCCGGGTGAAGGGCGGATTCGCCGCGCACGGCTACCAGTACGTGCTGCCGACGGTCGGCAGCTACCGTCTGACCGGGGGCCCCTGTTCGGCAGCCGACGACCGCAGGGCCCCCTGTTTCTCCGCCCTTTCGCTCGACCGCACCTCGGCCCCGGACAGCCTGGTCGCCGGCGAGTCGTTCCGCCCCGGGGACACGGACCGGCCGGCCCGCGTATGGCGCTACCCGTTCAGTACCGCGGCCGGCCACAGTGGCCTGCTCGCCACGGACGCGCGCGGCGACGTCCGTGCGACCGAGGCGTATGTGACGCAGGCGGCCGCGGTGCAGGGCGTGCTCTCGTACCGGCACAGCGGTGCGGCGCGGCCCGACTGGTACGTCGACCGGGCGCCCGTCGTCGGCGGCCGGCACGGCACGCTCTGGCGGCAGAACATCTCCGGAGCGAAGACGACCACGTGCTCGGCCGACGAGACCCACGCGTGCTGGGGCCGGCACACCGCGTCCCTGTCCTACTGGCCGGAGACGGGCGAGCTGTGGACGCTCACGGAGGGCGCGACGAGCGGCGACGACCAGGAGTACGGGACGGCCGGGGGGCGGGTGGTGTACGCGGTGCCGTTGGACTCCGTGGACGGCGCCCTCGGGTAGCGGGCCGGAGTCTCGCACAAGCCCGTGCCTTCCGGTGGTCGTGCCGCGGAACCCTTTTGTCGTACCGCGCGACCCCATGATTCCCTGACCGCATGAGCACCCTCACCGTGACCACGTGGTCCCTGGAACAGACGTCCCCGACCGACCTGCGGCCCGCGACGGCCCCCGAGGGCGATGTGCGCGTCGTCCGCGCGGAGGTGCCGTCGCCGGAGTTCAGCCGCTTCCTGTACGCGTCGGTCGGCGGGGACATCCAGTGGACCGACCGGCTCGGCTGGACGTACACGCGGTGGACGCAGTACCTGAACCGTCCGGGCGTGGAGACCTGGGTCGCCTACGACCGGGGCACGCCGGCCGGGTACGTGGAGCTGGACCCGGTGGACGAGGGGGTCGTGGAGATCGCCTACTTCGGGCTCATACCCGCCTTCCGCGGGCGGCGGATCGGCGGACACCTGTTGTCGTACGGCACCGCCCGCGCCTGGGACCTCGCGGAGCGCTGGCCGGGGCTTGCCCCGACGAAGCGGGTGTGGCTGCATACATGCAGCAAGGACGGCGAGCACGCCATGGCCAACTATCAGCGCCGCGGCTTCCAGCTGTTCGACACCAAGGTCGAGGAGGAGCCGGTGGCCGCCGCTCCGGGCCCGTGGCCTGGAGCGCAGGCTGTGTGACCTGCGCGAACGCGCAGGCCTCCGGGCCATGTGACCGACGACACCCTTGTTCCGCATTTCGAGACAAGGGTGTCCGAATTATGGACGAAGCTGGACTGTGTCCAGATCGCCATGACACGCTTCCGTCATGTCTGGAACTGGAATCGCCTTGGTGAGTCGACGGCACGTCGACCTCGGCCGTATGTCCAGCGCCATCTGTCCGGCGAGCTGAGAGCCCCAGCCAGCACCGGTTTTCCCCTCATTCCGTCATTGCGCAAACGACGCGCACCTCCAGTCGTGTGCCCGCATGCGCAGGTGAGAGCCCGCCACCCGACCACCACCCCTCATCGACGGCGCTGCGCGCCGACCCCACCCGTCGCTGTCACGAAGGACGTACCCACCATGGCCGCCACCCCGCAGAATCCCGCCGCGTCCCGCCGCAAGGTGAGCCGTCACCGCGGCGAGGGTCAGTGGGCCGTGGGTCACTTCACCCCGCTCAACGGCAACGAACAGTTCAAGAAGGACGACGACGGTCTCAATGTGCGGACACGCATTGAGACGATCTACTCCAAGCGGGGCTTCGACTCCATCGACCCCAACGATCTGCGCGGCCGGATGCGCTGGTGGGGCCTTTACACCCAGCGCAAGCCCGGGATCGACGGCGGCAAGACCGCGATCCTGGAGCCGGAGGAGCTGGACGACAAGTACTTCATGCTGCGCGTCCGCATCGACGGCGGCCGGCTCAGCACCGCGCAGCTGCGGGTCATCGGTGAGATCTCGCAGGAGTTCGCGCGCGGCACCGCGGACATCACCGACCGGCAGAACGTGCAGTACCACTGGATCCGGATCGAGGACGTGCCCGAGATCTGGAACCGGCTGGAGGCCGTCGGTCTGTCCACCACCGAGGCCTGCGGTGACACGCCCCGCGTGATCCTCGGCTCGCCCGTCGCCGGAATCGCCGAGGACGAGATCATCGACGGCACCCCGGCGATCGAGGAGATCCACCGCCGGATCATCGGCAACAAGGCCTTCTCCAACCTGCCCCGCAAGTTCAAGTCCGCGATCTCCGGCTCGCCGCTGCTGGACGTGGCGCACGAGATCAACGACATCGCCTTCGTCGGCGTCAACCACCCGGAGCACGGGCCCGGCTTCGACCTCTGGGTCGGCGGCGGCCTGTCCACCAACCCGAAGATCGGCGTGCGCCTCGGCGCCTGGGTCCCGCTCGACGAGGTGCCGGAGGTCTACGAGGGTGTCATCTCCATCTTCCGCGACTACGGCTACCGGCGGCTGCGCACCCGCGCCCGGCTGAAGTTCCTCGTCGCCGACTGGGGCGCGGAGAAGTTCCGTCAGGTACTGGAGGACGAGTACCTGAAGCGCAAGCTCGTCGACGGACCTGCGCCCGCTCAGCCCGTGGAGCGCTGGCGTGACCACGTCGGCGTGCACCGTCAGAAGGACGGCCGTTTCTACGTCGGTTTCGCTCCTCGCGTCGGCCGCGTCGACGGCGCCACGCTGACGAAGATCGCGGAGCTCGCGGAGGCGCACGGCTCGGGCCGGGTCCGTACGACCGTCGAGCAGAAGATGATCGTGCTGGATGTGGAGGAGTCGCAGGTCGACTCGCTCGTCGAGGGCCTGGAGGCGCTGGACCTCACCGTCAAGCCCTCCCCCTTCCGGCGCGGCACCATGGCCTGCACGGGCATCGAGTACTGCAAGCTCGCCATCGTCGAGACGAAGGCCCGCGGTTCCTCGCTGATCGACGAACTGGAGCGCCGCATCCCGGACTTCGACGAGCCGATCACGATCAACATCAACGGCTGCCCGAACGCCTGCGCCCGTATTCAGGTCGCGGACATCGGTCTCAAGGGCCAGCTGGTCCTCGACGACAAGGGTGAGCAGGTGGAGGGCTACCAGGTGCACCTGGGCGGCGCGCTCGGCCTGGAGGCCGGGTTCGGCCGGAAGGTCCGCGGCCTGAAGGTCACCTCGGAGGAGCTGCCGGACTACGTCGAGCGGGTCCTCAAGCGGTTCCAGGCGGAGCGCGAGGACGGCGAGCGGTTCGCGACCTGGGCGGCCCGGGCTTCTGAGGAGGCCTTGTCATGAGCGAGCGTGCGGCCCCGTTCTACTGCCCCTACTGCGGAGACGAGGACCTGCGTCCGAGCGAGCAGGGCCACGGTGCGTGGGAATGCGGAGCGTGCAATCGAGCCTTCCAGCTGAAGTTCCTGGGCCTCCTGGCCCGGGGCCTGCAGCGAACAGACAGCGGAGGGGACGGGATATGACGACCACTCAGGAAGAACGCACCACCGAGGATCTCAAGGCGCTGGCCGAGCAGGCGGGCCGTGATCTGGAGGACGCCTCCGCGCTGGAGATCCTCCAGTGGGCGGCCGACACGTTCGGCAAGCGCTTCTGCGTGACCTCCTCCATGGAGGACGCGGTGGTCGCCCACCTCGCCTCCCGGGCGATGCCCGGCGTCGACGTCGTGTTCCTCGACACCGGCTACCACTTCCCCGAGACCATCGGCACCCGCGACGCGGTCGAGGCCGTGATGGACGTCAACGTCATCACGCTCACCCCGCGGCAGACGGTGGCCGAGCAGGACGCCGAGTACGGCCCCAAGCTGCACGACCGCGACCCCGACCTGTGCTGCAAGCTGCGCAAGGTGCAGCCCCTGGAGGAGGGCCTGCGGGGCTACGAGGCCTGGGCGACCGGGCTGCGTCGCGACGAGTCCCCCACCCGGGCGAACACCCCGGTAGTCGCCTGGGACGAGAAGCGGCAGAAGGTCAAGATATCCCCGATCGCCCGCTGGACCCAGGACGACGTGGACGCCTACGTCGCCGAACACGGCGTCCTGACGAACCCGCTGCTGATGGACGGCTACGCGTCCATCGGCTGTGCCCCCTGCACCCGCCGCGTCCTGGCGGGCGAGGACGCACGCGCCGGCCGCTGGGCGGGCCGGGGCAAGACCGAGTGCGGGCTGCACGGCTGACCATGACGCAGATTCAGGAGACACACGTGACGACCGGAGCCACCGTCTGGCTCACGGGTCTGCCGAGCGCCGGCAAGACCACCATCGCGAACGAGCTGGCCGGACGGCTGCGCGAGGAGGGCCACCGCGTCGAGGTGCTCGACGGCGACGAGATCCGCGAGTTCATCTCGGCGGGCCTCGGCTTCACCCGTGCGGACCGGCACACCAACGTGCAGCGCATCGGCTTCCTCGCCGACCTGCTCGCCCGCAACGGCGTCAAGGCGCTCGTCCCGGTGATCGCGCCCTACGCGGACAGCCGCGAGTCCGTGCGCAAGCGCCACCAGGAGAGCGGTGCGCCGTACATCGAGGTGCATGTGGCGACCCCGGTCGAGGTGTGCTCCGTACGCGATGTGAAGGGTCTGTACGCCAAGCAGGCCGCGGGCGAGCTGACGGGCCTGACGGGCGTGGACGACCCCTACGAGGAGCCCGAGTCGCCCGATCTGCGGATCGAGTCCCAGAACCAGACCGTGCAGGAGTCGGCGGCGGCGGTGTACGCGCTGCTCAGCGAGAGGGGACTGGCATGACGACCGTCGCCACGGTCAAGGGGGGCGATGAGGGTACGGCCAACCCGTACTCCCTGAGCCACCTGGACGCGCTGGAGTCCGAGGCGGTGCACATCTTCCGCGAGGTGGCGGGCGAGTTCGAACGGCCGGTGATCCTCTTCTCCGGCGGCAAGGACTCCATCGTCATGCTGCACCTGGCGCTGAAGGCGTTCGCCCCCGCGGCGGTCCCCTTCTCCCTGCTGCATGTGGACACCGGGCACAACTTCCCCGAGGTACTGGAGTACCGCGACCGCACGGTCGCGAAGCACAACCTGCGCCTGCACGTGGCCTCGGTCCAGGACTACATCGACCGCGGGGTCCTCAAGGAGCGCGCCGACGGCACCCGCAACCCCCTGCAGACCCTCCCGCTGACCGAGAAGATCCAGTCCGAGAAGTTCGACGCGGTCTTCGGCGGCGGACGCCGCGACGAGGAGAAGGCCCGCGCCAAGGAGCGGGTGTTCAGCCTCCGGGACGAGTTCTCCCAGTGGGACCCGCGCCGCCAGCGCCCCGAACTGTGGCAGCTGTACAACGGCCGCCACGCGCCCGGTGAGCACGTCCGCGTCTTCCCGCTGTCCAACTGGACCGAGCTGGACATCTGGCAGTACATCGCCCGCGAGGGCATCGAGCTGCCGGAGATCTACTTCGCGCACGAGCGCGAGGTCTTCCGGCGCAACGGCATGTGGCTGACCGGCGGCGAGTGGGGCGGCGCCAAGGACGGGGAGACCGTCGAGAAGCGGCTCGTCCGTTACCGGACCGTCGGTGACATGTCCTGCACCGGCGCCGTCGACTCCGCCGCGGTGACCCTGGAGCAGGTCATCGCCGAGATCGCCGCCTCCCGGCTGACCGAGCGCGGCGCCACCCGCGCCGACGACAAGCTCTCCGAGGCCGCCATGGAGGACCGCAAGCGCGAGGGGTACTTCTAAGCATGACCACCAGCACCGAACTCTCCGCCACCACCCTCCTGCGGTTCGCGACCGCCGGTTCGGTCGACGACGGCAAGTCCACGCTCGTCGGGCGCCTGCTCCACGACTCCAAGTCGGTCCTCGCCGACCAGCTGGAGGCCGTCGAGCACGCCTCCCGCAGCCGAGGCCAGGACGCCCCGGACCTGGCGCTGCTCACCGACGGACTGCGCGCCGAGCGCGAGCAGGGCATCACGATCGACGTGGCGTACCGTTACTTCGCCACGGCCCGGCGCCGGTTCATCCTCGCCGACACGCCCGGCCATGTGCAGTACACCCGCAACATGGTGACGGGTGCCTCGACGGCCGAGCTGACGGTCATCCTGGTCGACGCCCGCAACGGCGTCGTCGAGCAGACCCGCCGCCACGCCGCGATCGCCGCCCTGCTGCGCGTCCCGCACGTGGTCCTCGCCGTCAACAAGATGGACCTGGTCGACTACCAGGAGTCCGTCTTCGCGGCGATCGCCCAGGAGTTCACGGCGTACGCGATCGAGCTGGGCATCCCCGAGGTCACCGCGATCCCGATCTCGGCGCTGGCCGGTGACAACGTCGTGGAGCCGTCCTCGAACATGGACTGGTACGGCGGTCCGACGGTCCTGGAGCACCTGGAGACCGTCCCGGTCAGCCACGACCTGGCGCACTGCCACGCGCGGCTGCCCGTGCAGTACGTGATCCGTCCGCAGACCGCCGAGCACCCGGACTACCGGGGGTACGCGGGCCAGATCGCGGCCGGCACCTTCCGCGTCGGCGACAACGTCACGGTCCTGCCGTCCGGTCGTACGACCAAGGTCTCCGGGATCGACGTGCTGGGCAAGCCGGTCGACGCGGCCTGGACCCCGCAGTCGGTGACCCTCCTGCTGGAGGACGACATCGACATCTCGCGCGGCGACCTGATCGTGCCGAGCAAGGACGCGCCTGCCACCACGCAGGACATCGAGGCGACGGTCTGCCATGTCGCCGACCAGTCGCTGACGGTCGGTCACCGGGTGCTGCTCAAGCACGGCACCCGGACGGTCAAGGCGATCGTCAAGGACATCCCGTCCCGTCTCACGCTCGACGACCTGTCCCTGCACCCGCATCCGGGACAGCTCGTCGCCAACGACATCGGCCGCGTCAAGATCCGCACCGCGGAGCCGCTGCCGGTGGACTCGTACGCGGACTCCCGCCGCACGGGCTCGTTCATCCTGATCGACCCGGCCGACGGCACCACCCTCACCGCGGGCATGGTCGGCGAGTCGTTCGCCGCGCCCGAGCCGGTGAAGGACGAGGCCGACGACGACGGCTGGGACTTCTGATCATGACCGTCACCTACTTCTACTCGATGTTCGCCAAGGAGGGCGGCCGCGTCGGCTGGGGGTACCCCCGGACGAAGTCTGGGGGAGGTGCCCTCGGCAGCGGGCAGGGCGGGGTCGCGCGATGTGCGCCATGACGTACGCGCACTGCCCGCGCGCCCTGCCGGCCAGACGACGAAGACCTGCCGACCTCCCGGCCACGACCTGAAAGACCGTGACCGCCGGGCCAACGAGAGGAACACCTCCCGTGCCTGCCAACCTCCCCCTTTCTCGGCTTCGCTCGAACGGGGGCACCCCCATTCCCCTCCTCCGCCGCGGAATAGCCGTGGTCGCCGCTCTTCCCCTCCTCACGCTCGCCGCCTGCGGCTACGGGTCCCAGGCCAAGGACGACACGTCCAACCAGAAGATCGCCGCCGGAGCCAAGAAGATCGACGGCCTGGACTCCGTGAAGATCGGCTACTTCGGCAACCTCACCCACGCGACCGCGCTCGTCGGCGTCCAGAAGGGCTTCTTCCAGAAGTCGCTCGGCGCCACGCAGGCCAAGTACCAGGTCTTCAACGCCGGCCCCTCCGAGATCGAGGCCCTCAACTCCGGCTCCATCGACATCGGCTGGATCGGCCCCTCCCCGTCGATCAACGGCTACACCAAGTCCGAGGGCAAGAGCCTGCGGATCATCGGCGGTTCGGCGTCCGGCGGTGTCAAGCTCGTGGTCAACCCCAAGAAGATCACGTCCCTGAAGGACGTCAAGGGCAAGAAGATCGCCACGCCTCAGCTGGGCAACACGCAGGACGTGGCGTTCCTCAACTGGATCGCGGACCAGGGCTGGAAGGTCGACGCGGAGAGCGGCAAGGGTGATGTGTCCGTGGTGCGCACGGACAACAAGGTCACGCCCGACGCCTTCAAGTCCGGTTCCGTCGACGGCGCCTGGGTGCCGGAGCCGACCGCGTCGAAGCTGGTCGCCGAGGGCGGCAAGGTGCTGCTGGACGAGGCCTCGCTGTGGCCCGACAAGAAGTTCGTGATCACGAACATCATCGTGTCCCAGAAGTTCCTCAAGGAGCATCCGGCGGCCGTCGAGGCCGTGCTGAAGGCCTCCGTCGAGACCAACAAGTGGATCAACGCCAGCCCGGACGAGGCGAAGGCCGCGGCGAACAAGCAGCTGGAGGCGGACTCGGGCAAGGCCCTGCCGACCGCCGTTCTGGACCCGGCGTGGAAGTCCATCCAGTTCACCGATGACCCGCTGGCCTCGACCCTGAACACCGAGGCTCAGCACGCGGTCAAGGCGGGTCTGCTGAAGAACCCGAAGCTGGACGGCATCTACGACCTCACCCTGCTGAACAAGGTCCTCAAGGCCGAGGGCGAGAGCACGGTCGACGACGCCGGTCTCGGCGTCAAGTAAGCCCGGATCCCGTTGAGTTCCCAGGAGGTGACGACCATGGCAACCACACTCGCCAAGGCCGCCGACGCCGAGTCGGTGGATCATGCCGCCCGCATCGAGCACGTCTCGAAGTCCTTCGCCGGGCCGGCCGGGCAGCAGCTCGTCCTCGACGACATCACGCTGGATGTCGCACCGGGCGAGTTCGTCACCCTCCTGGGGGCCTCGGGCTGCGGCAAGTCGACGCTGCTGAACCTGGTGGCGGGGCTCGACAAGCCCTCCGCCGGCAGCATCACGACCAACGGGCGTCCGGCCCTGATGTTCCAGGAGCACGCCCTGTTCCCGTGGCTGACCGCGGGCAAGAACATCGAACTCGCCCTGAAGCTCAGGGGGGTTCCGAAGAGCGAGCGGCGCGGCAGGGCCGAGGAGCTCCTCGAACTCGTACGCCTCAAGGGCTCGTACGGGAAGCGGGTGCACGAGCTGTCCGGCGGTATGCGCCAGCGTGTCGCCATGGCACGGGCTCTGGCGCAGGACAGCCAGCTCCTGCTGATGGACGAGCCGTTCGCGGCACTCGACGCGATCACCCGCGACGTGCTGCACGACGAGCTGACCCGTATCTGGGCGGAGACGGGGCTGTCCGTCCTGTTCGTCACGCACAACGTGCGCGAGGCGGTGCGCCTCGCGCAGCGCGTCGTACTGCTCTCCTCCCGTCCGGGCCGGGTGGCGCGCGAGTGGACGGTGGACATTCCGCAGCCGCGCCGCATCGAGGACGCCCCCGTGGCCGAACTGTCCCTCGAGATCACCGATGTACTGCGTGGGGAGATCCGCCGTCATGGCCAGCACTGATACGACCGACTCGACGGCGGGCGCCTCCGTCAAGGACAGCACCGGGCTGGGCGGCCTGGAGGCGGGACTCGACGCGCTGGAGACCTCGGCGGCGGGCCGTACGCCGTTCCGGCACACCTTCGTCAACAAGATCCTGCCGCCGATCATCGCGATCGCGGTCGTCCTGGTGATCTGGCAGGCGCTGATCTCCTTCAAGGTCGTCGACGACCCGACCAAACTGCCCTCACCCGCCGATGTGGGGCGCGAGTTCAAGGATGCCTGGCTGCAGGGCACGCTGCTCGGCTACATCTGGACGAGCGTCTCGCGCGGTCTGCTGGGCTTCCTGTTCGCGCTGGCGATCGGCACCCCGCTGGGCCTGCTGGTGGCGCGTGTGAAGTTCGTGCGCGCGGCGATAGGCCCGATCCTGTCCGGGCTCCAGTCGCTCCCGTCGGTGGCGTGGGTGCCGCCCGCGGTGATCTGGCTGGGCCTGAACAACTCGATGATGTACGCGGTGATCCTGCTCGGCGCCGTGCCGTCCATCGCCAACGGTCTGGTCTCCGGCATCGACCAAGTGCCGCCGCTGTTCCTGCGGGCGGGCCGCACGATGGGCGCGACGGGCCTGAAGGGCACCTGGCACGTCGTCATGCCGGCCGCGCTCCCGGGCTACCTGGCGGGTCTGAAGCAGGGCTGGGCGTTCTCCTGGCGCTCGCTGATGGCCGCGGAGATCATCGCCTCCTCGCCCGACCTGGGCCTGGGCCTGGGCGCGTTGCTGGAGAACGGCCGCAACGCCAGCTCCATGTCCATGGTGTTCGAGGCCGTCATCATGATCCTTTTCGTGGGTATCGCCATCGACCTGCTGATCTTCAGCCCGCTGGAGCGGTGGGTGCTGCGCAGCCGCGGCCTCCTGGTCAGGAACTGAAGTCCCATGCAGCAGAAGCCGGTCCGTCCCGTCCTCGTGGTCATCGCCCACGGCAGCCGCGACCCGCGGCATGCCGCGACCGTCCACGCCCTCGTGGGGCGGATACGGTCGCTGCGGCCCGGGCTGCGTGTGGAGACCGGCTTCCTGGACTTCAACGTCCCGTCCGTGCACGGGGTGCTGGAGTCCCTGGCGGCGGAGGGAGTCCTTGACGTGGTGGCCCTCCCCCTCCTCCTGACCCGGGCGTTCCATGCGAAGGCGGACATCCCGGCGGTTCTACGGGACGCGCCGCCGCAGCTGCGCATCCGGCAGGCGGACGTACTGGGCCCCTCGCCGCTGCTGCTGCGGGCCCTGGAACGGCGGCTGTACGAGGCGGGGCTGGCCCCCGCCGACAAGTCCTCGACCGGGGTCGTGCTGGCCTCGGCGGGGTCCACGGACCCGGAGGCGATCGCAGTGATCGCTGATATCGCGCGGGAGTGGCGGGGCAGAGGTTGGTGCGCCGTGCGGCCTGCGTTCGCCTCCGCTGCGTTTCCCGCGGGGTTCTCGCGCACCGAGGACGCGGTGCGCGAACTACGGGCGCTGGGCTGCGCCCGGGTGGCCGTGGCGCCGTACGTCCTGGCCCCCGGCTTCCTGCCGGACCGCATCGCGCGGGGCGCCGCCGGGGCGGACGTGCTGGCGGATGTGCTCGGCCCCGCTGCGGAGGTGGCACGGGTGGTGCTGGAGCGGTACGACGAGGCACGACTGCCGGCCCTGGCGGCGCTCGGGGCCTGACGCGTGGTTGCTCAGTCGAAGCGAAGCGCCCCGGTCCGGGTCCGCTTGAGCTCGAAGAAGTCGGGGTGCGTGGCCAGCAGCCGGAAGCTGTCGAAGAGTTCGGCGGCCTCGGCGCCGCGCGGGACGGCCCGCAGTACCGGCCCGAACCACACCGTTCCATCGACATGGATGGTGGGCGTGCCGACATAGCCGCCCGAGTCGGGCTCGGCCCCGGCCTCATGACTGCGGCGTACGGCCTTGTCGTACGCGGGATCGTGCGCGGCGGCGGCGAGTTCGGCCGGGAGGCCGGCCTCGGCGAGCGATTCGGCGACCACGGCGTCGAAGTCCTCCGCCTTGCGCTCATGGATCCGGGTGCCGAAGGCGGTGTACAGATCGCGCAGCACCTTCTCGCCGTGCCGCTCGGCGGCGGCCACGGCGACGCGCACCGGACCGATCGACTTGTCGACCAGCTCCCGGTACCAGTCCGGGAGTTCGTTTCCGATGTTGTGCAGATAGAGGCTCATCGCATGGAAGCGGAGGTCGAGCGGGCGTTCGCGCTCGACCTCCAGCAGCCAGCGGGAGGTGATCCAGGCGAAGGGGCAGGCGGGGTCGAAGTAGAAGTCGACACGGGTCGGCGAGGTGTTCGGCATACCGGCCACGCTAGTCCCGGAGTGGTCCAGGGTCTGGATCCAATGGATGACTCTCTCAGTGGTCCACTTTGTCTGTGGCGGTCTGCCGCGGGTCCCGTCCGCCGGCCGCCAGCGCCCGCTCGAAGACCGGCGCGTCATCGGGTACGGCGACCGGGTCGGCGAAGCCGTCGTACTGGCGGTAGAGATCGGCGTGGGTCTCGACGACGTCCAGGACGAGCCGGGCGGCGCCCTCCGAGACGCGGTACTCCTGGCCGGTGGCCGTGGCCACGTCCCAGCCGTGGACCGCCATCTCCTTGATGATCATCGAGGCGATCTCGACGGCGGGCATCTTCGCCATGCCGAGGTCGACCTCGCCCTCCCACACCGCGGGATCCGCCCAGGCCGCCACGGCCCGGTCCAGCTGGGCGGCGTACGCCTCCGCCCAGTCCGGGTCGGCGGTGAAGTCGCGCGCGACCAGTTCCTCGGGCAGCTGCTTGCGCAGGGCCCGGTGCTCCAGGCCGTGCGAGGTGTAGAGGACCCAGTGATTGACCAGCGCACGGACGTCCCATTCTGGACAGTGCGTGGGCAGGGTGAGCTGTGCCGCCGTGACGCCACGCGCCACGCGCGCCGCCTCGGCGGCACATTCGGTCATGTACGGGTGCAGGTCGTCGTTCGTCATGCCCCTCACGCTAGGGACGGCCCGTTCCGGGCTCTTGAACAAACGCGACAACCCGCAGGGGGCCGGCCGCGGACTCAGGCGTCGCCGACCGCCACGACCGGCGAGTCCACCGCGACCGCCGAGTCCACCGCGACCGCCTCGTCCGCCAGCCGTTCCAGCTCCGCCACCGGCAGGGAGCCGGCCGCCCGTCGCTCCCGGGCGAACGTGTTGGCCAGCCGCTGCAGCAGTTCGTTCAGCGGGGTCGGTACGCCCTGCAGCCGGCCCAGGAGGACGATCTCGCCGTTGAGGTAGTCCGCCTCGATCGTGCCGGTGCCCCGGTTCAGGGACTGCCAGGAGGAGCCGCCGCCGCGCTCGACCCCGTCGAGGGGCTCCAGGCGGATCTTGTCGCCGCGGGTCTCCTTCTGCTCCTCCGCGCTTGCGTACGGGATCCCGGCGGCCCGGAGCACCGACTCGCCCTCGGCGCGCACCCGTTCGTACAGCCTGCGCGCCCCCTCGTCGGAGATCGGCCCGCTCACCGCCTCGACGGCGTTGGCGAGGTTGCCCAGCAGCTTGGCGTACTGCCACCGCGCCACGTCCGGCACGACCGGCGCCTCGAACCGCGCCTTCTCCAGGTCGGCGGCGATCCGGTGGGCGGTCTCGTCGGTGCCGTGCGGGTAACGGCCGATGTGCAGCATGCCGGTGAGCGGGGAGCCCGCCGCGGAGACGACGCCCGGCTCGACGAAGGTGGACGGCAGCCAGACGCAGACGCCGTACACACGGCGGAAGCGTCGCAGGGCGATCCGCGGGCTCTCGACGCCGTTCTGTGCGCAGACGACGGGCAGCCGTTCGGCGGCGGTTCCGCCGCCCGCCACGGGTGCGGCGCCCCAGGCGTCCAGCGCGGCCTCGCCGTCCTGTGTCTTGACCGCCAGTACGAGCACGTCGTCCGTACGCAACTCGCCCAGTGCTTGAGGCCCATCGACGACCGGCAGCCGGTGGGTGTGCCGGCCGTCCGGGGCGTGGAAGCGCAGTCCGCCCTCGCGCAGCGCGGCGTAGTGCGCGCCCCGCGCGACCAGGACGACCTCATGTTCAGCCCCGGCCAGCCGCGCGCCTATCGCTCCGCCGACCGCTCCTGCTCCGATGATGATGTAGCGCATGGGGACGAGCCTCGCACAGACGCGTGTAAGCGCCATCGAACGGGGCCGGATTCCTCGACGGCCGACCAGGGGTTGACCTTGCCCCAGGGGAAGAGCAGAGCGTCCGGGGCATGGACTCCTGCCTGGCACAGACCCCGTACAGCGATCCCGGCGGCCTGGACACCGGCGGCCTGCCCCGCGATCCGGATGAACTCGCCCGTATGGTCCGGGATCTGATCATCCATCGGGGCGAGGGCGAGCGCTTCGGCTACGCCATCCCCGAGCAACGGCTCCACGACGACGCGGAGTCACGGTATGTGACGGAGATCCTTCGGATCCTGCGTGAGCGCGGGGACACGCCGCTCACCGAACGCCGGGCGCCCGAGGAGCGGTTCGTGGGCACATGCCGGGACTTCGCGCTGCTGCACTGTTCGCTGCTACGGGCGACGGGAACCCCCGCACGGATCCGCTGCGGCTTTGCCACCTACTTCCTCGACGGCTGGTACGACGACCACTGGGTCACCGAATACCAGCTCACGGACGGGAGTTGGCGGCTGGCCGACCCCCAGGTCCACCACGAGTACGACATGCCGTTCGACCCCATGGACGTGCCGCGCGACCGGTTCCTGGTGGCGGGGGACGCCTGGCGGGCCTGCCGCGAGGGGCGGGCCGACCCGCAGACGTTCGGCGTGACGGGACTCGACCGGGTGAAGGGCCTGTGGTTCGTACGCGTCGACGTCCTGCACGACCTGGCCGCGTTCCACGGCGTCGAAGTGCTCCCCTGGGACGGCTGGGGCCCCGAGATCCTCGACGACGATCGGCTCACCGAGGAGGATCTCGCGCTGACCGACGCGGTCGCCGCGGCCGTCGACGAGGACGAACTGCGGCGGCTGTACGCCGACCCCCGTCTGACCGTCCCGGACGAGATCACCTCGTACACCACCTACAACGGCGTCCGGAAGGTCACTCTGCGTCGGGGCTGAACGGCGTTCCCTGGTGGAAGTACAGCAGCCAGCCGTCGTCGGTCCGCCGCCACAGTGAACTGCGGTGCGCCCGGCGGCCGTTGTTCTCCGTGTCGAAGGTGAGGTGGACGAGGTCGGGGGCCAGCCGGACGCCCGCCATCCGGGAGGCGACGATGGGCTGCTCTCCCGGATCGGTCGCCGACGCCAGCGCGTCCATGATCGAGGCGCGGTCCCACCGTCGCCCGGAGGCGCCGAACTCACGGAAGTCGGGGTGCAGCAGCGCCCCGGCCAGCTCGGGCGAGCGGCGGATCTCCGGGTCCAGCAGCCGAAGTTCGCCGTCGATCGCGGCCTGGACGGCGGATTCGTACTCAGGCACCGGTCATTTCCTCCATCTTGACGACCGTGTTCCAGTTGCGGGAGGTGGCAATGATCCCCTTCAGCAGCCGGGGCTTCGACAGGTGTTCGGCCAGCTTGGACCGGCCGAGCCCTTCGGGGGCGTAGAGGTAGAGCGCGCGGTCGCCCAGCCGGAACTCCTCCGGCAGGTACACGGCCGGGTCGACCTCTGCGAACCGTTCGGCGTCCACCGGCTTCGAGAAGTACGTGACGTGCAGCTGCTTGGCCTCCAGCTCGTCTGCCGGGAACGGACAGGCCTCGCGTACGGCCTTGAGATACGCATGGTCGCGTACGACCACGTCGACGCGGAAGCCGAAGTGCTTCTCGATCGCCTCGGCCAGTTCCGCCGCCAGGGACTCCTCGTCGCCGTGGTCGGCCGTGAAGACCGCGTTGCCGCTCTGCAGATAGGTGGCCACACCGGTGTGGCCGAGCCCGGTCATGAGCGAGCGCAGCTGCGCCATCGGCACCTTCTTGCTGCCACCCACGTTGATCCCGCGCAACAGCGCCGCGTACCTCGTCGTCATCCGCACACCTTAGAGCGGCCGTCCCGCCCCGCGGGCGGGCAGGACGGCCACGGGTAGGTGACGGCTTTCGCCGTCCCTGATCAGGGCCCCTGACAACCCCGGATAGGTGTAAGGGGCCACGGTCCTCCCAGATGGTGAGGCGAAGGGGTCCGAGGGGATGAGCCGGGTCGTTCAGGTTTCACCGGCAGGCACGACGAGTCGTTCTTATATCGCCCCTACCTTCGAAGCGAACGGTGGCGGCAGGGGGCCGTCACCCGCACACGAGGGGGCAAGCCCGTCATGGGGAACGGAGAACAGCGGGTGCGGGGCATCGCCGCCCGGGCCGGCGGCTGGAGCGCCCGGCACCGATGGGCTGCCGTCGGTATCTGGGTGCTGTTCGTGGTCCTGGCGATGGCCGTCGGCTCGGCGGCCGGCCGCGTCGACGTCAAGGACAGCGACCAGCTCAAGGGCGAGACGCACACCGCCGCCAAGATCATCGAGGACGCAGGGATCAAGGAGCCGGCCGGCGAGACCGTCCTGATCCAGGCGAAGGACGGCCGGACCCCGGCCACTGACCCGCAGTTCCGTGCCGCCGTCACCGCGGTCGTGCAGGCCGTGAACGGCACCGGCCGGGTGGCGGACGTGACGTCCCCGTACGACACCAAGACCATCTCCAAGGACGGCCACAGCGCCCTCGTGCAGTTCGACATGCGCGGCGACGCGGACACCGCGGGCGACCGCGTCGAGCCGGTCCTGAAGGCCGTCGCCTCGGTGCAGAAGGAGCACCCGCAGCTGCGGATCGAGGAGATCGGCACCGCCAGCATGCGGAAGACGTTCTCCGACGCGTTCGGCACCGACTTCAAGCAGGCCGAGTACTCCGCGGTGCCGGTGGCGCTCGGCATCCTGCTGATCGCGTTCGGCGCGCTGGTCGCGGCGCTGCTTCCGGTTGCGCTCGCGATCACCGCGATCATGGCGACGATGGGTCTGATGGGCATCGTCAGCCATCTGCAGCCGATGAACGACACCGCCAACTCCGTGATGCTGCTGGTGGGTCTGGCCGTCGGTGTCGACTACTGCCTGTTCTACCTGCGGCGCGAGCGCGAGGAGCGCGCGGCCGGCCGGGACGCGGACACCGCGCTGCGCATCGCCGCCGCGACCAGCGGCCGTGCCGTCATCGTCTCCGGCGTCACCGTGTGCGTCGCGATGGCGGGCATGCTCTTCACCGGGCTCGCCACCTTCGAGGCGATGGGTCTGGCCTCGCTGATGGTCGTGGCGGTCGCCATGGTCGGCTCGGTGACCGTGCTGCCCGCGCTGCTGTCGCTGCTGGGCAAGCGGGTCGAGAAGGGGCGCATCCCCTTCCTGCACCCGGACAAGCGGCGCAACCGGAACGGCCGGTCCGGCGAGGAGGGCAGCCGTCTGTGGAGTGCCGTGCTCAAGGTCGTCCTCGCCAAGCCCGCCGTCTCCCTGGTGGTCGCGGCCGGTGCCCTGCTGGCGATCGCGGCCCCCGCGCTCGGCATGAAGACCCAGAACCTCACCCTGGACCAGGAGTTCGGCGACAAACTCCCCATCGTGGCCACCTACAACCGCGTCAACGACGCCTTCCCCGGCGGTTCCGAGCCGGCCGAGGTCGTCGTCAAGGCGAAGGACATCAACGCCCCCGATGTGAAGGCCGCCCTCGCCGCGTTCCGGACCGAGGCGATCAGTTCGGGCGCCTCACGCGGCCCGGTCGACATCAAGCTGCACGACGCGCAGAACGTGGCCCTGATCTCCGTACCGCTCGTCGGCGGCTCCGACCAGGACAAGGCGGGCAAGAGCCTGGAGCTGCTGCGTGACAAGGTACGGCCGGACACGCTCGGCAAGGTCGAGGGCCTTGAGGCGCCGATCACCGGACAGGTCGCCGGCTCGCACGACTTCAACGACCAGCTCGTCGGGTCGGTCGTCCCGGTCTTCGCGTTCGTCGTGGTCTTCGCCTTCCTGCTGATGCTCCTGTCGTTCCGCTCGCTGACGGTCGCGATCACCTCGATCGCGCTGAACCTGCTGTCGGTCGGTGCGGCGTACGGCATCCTGGTCGCCGTCTTCCAGCACGGCTGGGGCGCGTCGCTGGTGGGCGCACAGGGCGTGGGCGCCATCATCACCTGGCTGCCGCTGTTCCTCTTCGTCATCCTGTTCGGCCTCTCGATGGACTACCACGTGTTCGTGGTCTCCCGGATCCGTGAGGCACGTATGCGGGGCCGTACGACGAAGGACGCGATCACGCACGGTGTGGTGACCACGGCGGGGGTCGTCACCAGTGCCGCGGTCATCATGGTCGCCGTCTTCGCGATCTTCGGCACGCTGTCCATGCAGTCCATGAAGCAGATGGGCGTGGGCCTGGCCGCCGCGGTCCTCATCGACGCGACCGTCATCCGGGGCGTCCTGCTCCCGGCGGTGATGGCCCTGCTCGGCGAGCGCAACTGGTACCTGCCGAAGTGGCTCCACCGGCTGCCCGACCTCACGCACGACGAGTCGGCCCCGGCGGACCTGCCGCCGCAGCCGCCCGCGGTCGAGGGCGAGAGGGTCGGGGTCTGATCTTCTGCCGGTGAGGGCGTACGTGGCCGGGGTGGGCGCACCCCGGCCACCTTGCCGTGTCACGGCCGCGGGGCTCTCCGCTGTTGTCGCCCCCGGTGACCCGCCCTTCGCCGGTGCACCGCGCAGGCTCCGACCTGTGCCGGTGCGACACTGAGCGACGGATGGCAGGCGTCGAGGACTCGGAGGCGGACGATGGACGAGGCAAGGGCGCGCGAGGTACTGGCCGCGGCCGGCGTGGTGGCCGGCCCGGCAGGGGACGCGCGGCTCCTCGCCCTGGGCGAGAACGCGGTGTTCGCCGCCGGTGACCTGGTGGTCAAGGTGGGCCGCGACGCCGAACTCCTCGACCGTGCACGGCGGGAGCTGGACATCGCCGTTTGGCTCGCCGAGGCGGGCGTCCCCGCGGTGCGGGCCGCGGATCCCAAAGCGCTGCTGGTGGAAGGCCACCCGGTGACGGTGTGGCACCGGCTGCCCGATCCCGTACGGCCCGCCGAACCCCGGGATCTGGCCGGACTCCTGCGGATCGTGCACGCACTCCCCTCCCCCTCCTTCGATCTGCCGCCCCGCGAACTGCTGGGCGGTGTGGAGCGCTGGCTGCGGCTCGCGGGCGACGCGATCGACCCGGCGGACGCGGCGTATCTGCGGGAGCGCCGGGACGGGTTCGCCGCCGCGGCGGCCGCGCTGACCCCGCATCTGCCGCCGGGCCCGATCCACGGCGACGCGCTGACCCGCAATGTGCACATCGGCCCGGACGGCCCCGTCCTGGTCGACCTGGAGACCTTCTCCGCCGACCTGCGCGAGCACGACCTGGTGGTCATGGCCCTCTTCCGCGACCGTTACGGGCTCCCGGCCGAGGCGTACGACTCCTTCACCCGGACGTACGGCTGGGACGTGCGCGAGTGGGAGGGCTGTTCCGTGCTCCGCGGCGCGCGGGAGACCGCCGGCTGCGCCTGGGTCGCCCAGCACGCGCCGAGCAACCCCAAGGCGCTCGCCGAGTTCGAGCGACGGGTGGCGTCCCTGCGGGACGGGGACGAGACGGTCCGCTGGTACTCCTTCTGAGCCGGGCCCCCTGTCAGACCGTCTGGTTCGCCGCTTCCCGCAGCGGCCACGTGCCGTCCACCACCGCTTCCGCATCGCCCTTGCGACGCAGGAACTCCTGGAAGTCCGCCGCCCAGGCCGCGTACCACTCGATCTGGCGGCGGTGCAGCTCGGCCGGGCCGAGGGCCGCGATCTTCGGGTAGCGGCCCGCTATCGCGGCGGCCAGCCGGGCGGCGGCCAGGGCGTCCGCGCCGGCGTTGTGCGCGGAGTCCAGCTCGATCCCGTACTCCGCGCAGACCGCTTCGAGATTGCGCTTGCCGCGGCGGTAGCGGTCGGCCCAGCGGTCGATCGTGTACGGGTCGATCACCGGAGCCGGGTCGAGCCCGTCGAGGCGCTCACGCAGCGACGGCAGTCCGTGCCGGCGCAGCTCCGCCGAGAGCAGGGTCAGGTCGAAGCCCGCGTTGTACGCCACCACCGGCACGCCCGTGCGCCAGTACCCGACGAGGGTCCGGGCGATGGCGTCCGCGACCTGGTCCGGCGGGCTGCCCTCCGCGGCCGCACGCTCGTTCGTGATCCCGTGCACGGCCACCGCGTCCGCCGGGATCTCCACTCCCGGGTCCGCCAGCCAGTCGCGACGGCCGAGCGGCTCCCCGCTCTTGACCTCGATCACCGCCCCCGTGACGATACGCGCCTCATACGGATCCGTCCCGGTCGTCTCCAGGTCGAATCCGATCAGCAGCTCTCGGTGCCAGGCCATGGCGGCCCCCCTTCTCGGTGGTGCTTTCCCCCAGTGGTCCCCACCTTCGCATGCGCCACTGACAATCCGAGGACCGAGTTCCGCTTACCCTGGGGACAGTTCAGGACACCGGCCGCGAATCCGCCCAAGCCAACTCGAACTCCTCGCGGTAGGTCGGGAAGAGCCCACCCTCGTCCACTTCGTTCGACCTGACGACCTTGCTGCCGTTGCGCAGCACGAGCACCGGCGCCTCCAGGCCCCGGGTGCGCCGCAGATAGGACTGCACGACCGCGATGCCGTCGGTGCCGTCCCCGTCGACGAGGTACGCAGTGAAGCGGGGCGTCTCGTCGAAGACCTGGATCTCGAAGGCCCCCGGGTCGCGCAGCCTCGAGCGCACCCGGCGCATGTGCAGGATGTTCATCTCGACGGCGCGGCTCAGCTCGCCCTTCCTGATGCCGAGTTCCCGCTCGCGCCGCTTGACCGCGCTGGAGGCCGGGTTGAGGAACAACAGGCGCATCCGGCAGCCCGACTCGGCCAGCCGCACCAGGCGACGCCCGGAGAAGTTCTGCACGAGCAGGTTGAGACCGATGCCGATGGCGTCGAGACGGCGGGCGCCTCCGAAGATGTCCTCGGCGGGGAACTGCCGCAGCAGCCGTACCCGGTCCGGATGGACGGCGACCACGTCCGCGTACCGGTCGCCCACGAGGTCCTCGACCGCGTCGACGGGCAGCCGGCGCGCCGAGGGCACGTCACTGCCCGCGCCGAGGATCTCCAGGAGCCGGGCCGAGGCGCGCTCGGCCTGGGCGAGGACGGCCTCCGACAGGGCCCGGTTGCGGGAGACCACGTTCCGGGTGACTTCCAGCTCGTCCAGGGCGAGTTCGACGTCGCGCCGCTCGTCGACGTACGGCTCGAAGCACGGCCAGTGCTGCACCATCAGCTCGCGCAGCTGCGGCAGCGTCAGGAAGCTCAGCACGTTGTCGTCGGCGGGGTCGAGCAAGTACCCCTTGCGGCGGCTGACTTCGCGTACGGCGACCGCGCGCTGCACCCACTCCTGCCCGGCCGGCCCCGCCGCGGCGACCACCCAGTCGTCGCCGTGGACGGGTTCGTAGATGGGACGGAGAACAGCGGCCACGACCGCGCGCAGCCGCTGTTCGACCAGGTTCAGCCAGATGTAGGCCCGCCCCGCCCGCTGGGCGCGCGTACGCACCTCGTGCCAGGCATCGGCGTTCCAGTCGAGTTCCGGTCCAATGGATCCCATTTCCATCGGCCGTGCCAGGGACACCGCCCCGGGCGGGACATCCGCGGAGTTCCCCTCGTGACCCTCGTCACCAGGGGGAAGCTCCAGCCCTCCCGAGCCCACCCGCGCACCGCCTTCCGCTCCCCCGAGCCTCCCCAGGGGCCAGGCCCCAGCCAACGATCAAGGAAGGGTACTCCGGGAGCGCCGCACGATGCAGCCGGATGGACAGGGTATATCTCAACTACCGTTTCGCACTTGCCCGTTCTGGTTCGCGAGTGCGGGCGGAGTGAGCGGATTCATAGCGGTTACGTCGCGCGGAGCGATCGAGAAGCCCTGCCAGTGGACCGGCATGGGCTGCTGGTCCTCGTCACGCGCTATGTGGTGGAACCCGACATTCACCCACACCACGGGGTGAGTGAGCGTCTGTCCGTTGACCCACGTGTCGACGGAATTACCTGCTCCGGTACCGCAGTTGCCCAGGTTGTCGCTGGCGAACTGTTCGCACCTGTTGTACTCGGTGAAGTAGACGTCGTGCTTGGTGAAGCTGCGGCCGAGGTACTTGGTGGTCGCACCCGGGACGATCTCGTACGACCGCGCGTGGCCGTCCTTGTTCTTGCCGGTGTCGCTGACGACCCGCCACCAGCGCATGTTCTGGGCGTCGCCCGCCAGTTCCTTGGTGATCCTGGTGCGCGTGGTCTTGTTGGTGGGGGCCTCGGCGCCGCGGGCGGGCGGGCTGACCACGGAGTCGTACTGCTCGACCTGGTTCTTGGACGAGCCGTCGAGGCCGAAGTCGAGCCGCCAGAAGACGTTGTGGCTGTGGCTGGTGGCGTACGACCTGGCGCCCCTGCCGATCGGCCAGCCACGGCCGTCGCCCGCGTCGTAGTCGAACGGCGAGAGGCTGCCGGTCGCGCCGACGTTCATGTTGATCGTGCCGTCGTCCTGGAAACGCCACTCGGAGATGTACTCGTACCAGCCGACCTTGTTGACGGTGTAGATCAACAGGTCCTTGCCCTGGGCCTGGTAGACCTTGTTGCCCGTGTCGCTCTGCATGCGGTAGGCGTGGCCGCGTGAACGGGTCGTCGTACACAGGCCGTTGACGTTCGGATGACTCGGGTCCGTCGCGCCTGGCACCTTGACCGTCTTGATGGTGCCGCCGGGGCACTCGCCGGGTGCCATGTTCATCAGGCCCTGCGCGTAACCGGCGCCCGTCAGGTCGCTGTACTCGACCGAGCCGTCGTCGTAGGGGACGTCGATCTGAGCCAGCCGCGCGCTGTTGAGGACCTTGATCGGGCGGCTCTCACCCGGGGGCTGGTACGAGACGTGCTCCAGGACGAGCCCGGCGTTGTTGTCGTAGCGCCAGCACATCCGCCACGTGGTGCCGGTGGAGAGCTTCTGCTCGATCCGGTACGCCGCACTGCAGTCGGCGGCCGGCGCGGGGGCGGCCTTCTGCTGGGCGACGGCCGGGGCGGCCGCCGTGCCGCCGACGGCGAGCCCGGCCGCGACGAGGCCGGTCAGAAGCCGCCTGCGGGCACGGCTGTTTCTGTTCACGCGCATGACGAAGAGACTCCTCTTGCACAGAGCGAAGGGTGGGAGGTGAGGAAGGTGACGCACCGTGCCCGCGACCGGGGGAAACGTTCCCTCGGAGGCGTGGGCGCGTGGCTCAGCCGAGCTTGCCGACCTTGCGGGCGCTCAGGTCGATCACGAAGGAACGGCTGTCGATCCACGATCCGTTCGGGATCTTCGGGAAGAGCCGCACACAGCGGTGCTCGCCGCACTTGTCGAGGAGGGCGGGCTGGGCACCCGGGGTCGCCCGGTAGACGATGCCGGTGAGCATCAGCTGGCCGGGCGAGGTGAGGTCCTTGCCGGTGGCGTCCTTGTAGTCGGCCTTCAGGCCCGCGCCGAGCGGGTCCGTGATCAGCAGCCTGGCCGCCTCGGTGTTCTCGTCCTGGGTCAGCGGCGGCTGCACGCCGTGCTGGGTGCCGGTTTCCTCGACCTTCCCGGTGTCGAGGTTGACGGTCTTGGTGAGGAGCGTGTCGTCCTTGTAGTCGTAGAACGTCACATCGGCGCGTCGGGGCGCCTTCGGATCGTCCAGGTGGTCCGGATCCGGCTCCGCGAGGTCGACAGCGAGCCGCTGCGGACCCTTCCTGCCCTCGACGTTCTCGCCGGCGGCGAACTGCTGCCGGCTGAGCGCGATGCTCTCGACGCGCTTGATCTCGTCGTCGGTCAGCGGGTCGCTGCCCGTGCCCTTGTCGCCCTCGGCCGGGGCCTGCTCGACGACGCCGGGCCGCACCGCCCCCTGGCCCTGCTCGGCGGCCTGCTGGGCCGAGAGCCCGCCGCCCTTGCCACCGGATTCCTCGGCCGAAACCGAGCCCGGAAGCGTGATCCCGACCATCACGGCGGTCCCCGTCACCGCGATGGCCGCACCCGCCACCACCTTGCCCAGATGGCGGCGCACTGTCTTGCGCACATTTCCCCCTACTCCCCCTGTTTCCCGGGAGTGGCTCGAGCCCCACTGGTTCGGCATACCGCGCACGCACGGGTCAGGTCGCGTGCCGCGTCTGCGCTGGTCGGCCCGTAAGAGGGATGTAAGTCATAGGAGGTTCCATCACTTTCGGGGAGACTCGGCCCCAAGGCGCCCCCCGGGGGCCAGGACAACTGGGAGAGTCGTGTCCATGCAGGTCTGGCCTGGAGAGGCGTATCCGCTCGGCGCCACGTACGACGGCGCCGGGACCAATTTCGCGGTCTTTTCGGAGGCCGCCGACCGGATCGAGCTGTGTCTGCTGCACGACGACGGCTCCGAGACCGCGGTGGAGCTGCGGGAGACCGATGCGTTCGTACGGCATGCGTATCTGCCGGGGGTGATGCCGGGGCAGCGGTACGGATTCCGTGTGCACGGCCCGTACGCGCCCGGGCGCGGGCAGCGCTGCAACTCGGCGAAGCTGCTGCTCGACCCCTACGCGCGCGCCGTCAGCGGCTCGGTGAAATGGGGCGAGGAGGTGTACGGCTACCCCTTCGGGTCCCCGGACAAGCGCAACGACCTGGACTCGGCGCCGCACACCATGACGTCCGTGGTGATCAACCCGTACTTCGACTGGGGCGACGACCGCAGGCCGCGTACCGAGTACCACCGGACGGTGATCTACGAGGCCCATGTCAAGGGCCTGACGATGCGCCATCCGGCGCTGCCCGACGAGTTGCGGGGCACCTATGCGGCGCTCGCCCACCCGGCGATCATCGAGCACCTGGCCGAGCTCGGTGTCACGGCGCTGGAGCTGATGCCCGTACACCAGTTCGTCCACGACCACCGTCTGGTGGACATGGGCCTGAGCAACTACTGGGGCTACAACACGATCGGATTCTTCGCCCCGCACAACGCGTACGCCTCCTGGGGCGACCGCGGCCAGCAGGTCCTGGAGTTCAAATCCGCCGTACGGGCGCTGCACGAGGCGGGCATCGAGGTCATCCTGGACGTGGTCTACAACCACACCGCCGAGGGCAACCATCTGGGCCCCACGCTCTCCTTCAGGGGCCTCGACAACGCCTCGTACTACCGGCTGGCGGACGACCCGCGGTACTACACGGACACCACGGGGACCGGAAACTCCCTGCTCATGCGCTCCCCGCACGTCCTGCAGCTGATCATGGACTCGCTGCGCTACTGGGTCACCGAGATGCACGTGGACGGCTTCCGCTTCGATCTGGCGGCGACGCTGGCGCGGCAGTTCCACGAGGTGGACCGGCTGTCGTCGTTCTTCGACCTGGTCCAGCAGGACCCGGTGGTCTCCCAGGTGAAGCTGATCGCCGAGCCGTGGGACGTGGGCGAGGGCGGCTACCAGGTGGGCAACTTCCCGCCGCTGTGGACCGAGTGGAACGGCAAGTACCGCGACACCGTACGGGACCTGTGGCGCGGCGAGCCGCGCACGCTCGCGGAGTTCGCCTCCCGGCTGACCGGCTCCTCGGACCTCTACCAGGACGACGGCCGCCGCCCGCTCGCCTCCATCAACTTCGTGACCTGCCACGACGGCTTCACCCTGCACGACCTCGTCTCGTACAACGCCAAGCACAACGAGGCCAACGGCGAGGACAACCGTGACGGGGAGAGCCACAACCGGTCCTGGAACTGCGGCGTCGAGGGCGAGACCGACGACCCGGCGGTGCTGGAGCTTCGGGCACGGCAGATGCGGAACTTCATCGCCACGCTGATGCTCTCCCAGGGCGTGCCGATGCTCAGCCACGGCGACGAGTTCGCGCGCACCCAGCAGGGCAACAACAACGGGTACTGCCAGGACAGCGAGCTGTCCTGGGTCCAGTGGCCCGAGGAGGACGGCAGCGATCTGCTGGACTTCACGCGGGCGATGGTGTGGCTGCGCCGTGACCACCCGGTCTTCCGTCGCCGCCGCTTCTTCCACGGGCGCCCGGTGCAGGGCACGCACGACGAGCTCTCCGACATCGCGTGGTTCACTCCTCAGGGCGAGGAGATGACCCAGCGGGACTGGACCTCGGCGCAGGCGAGCGCGCTGACGGTGTTCCTCAACGGCAACGCGATCTCCGAGCCCGGTCCGCGCGGGGAGCGGATCGGCGACGACTCGTTCCTGCTGATGTTCAACGCCTCGCCGAAGCCACTGGAGTTCGTGGTGCCGGTCAACCACGGGCGCCAGTGGCAGGTGGTCGTCGACACGGCCCTGGCGGAGGGGGTGACGCCGGGCACCGGTGCGAAGGTCGAGGCGGGGGGCCGGCTGACGCTGGTGGACCGCAGTCTGACGGTGCTGCAGCGGCCGGCGTAGACGGGGCGGGACGGCACGCGCGCGTGGCGGACGTTCGGGGAGTGGTGGACGCGCGACGGCCTGCCTGTGACACGAAAGACGGCGGGGCGGGTAGGTAGGTTCCCATGACACCTGAGCGTCCCGTCCCCGCGGTGCCCACGGCCACGTACCGGCTGCAGCTTCAGCCGGAGTTCCCGTTCGCCGCGGCGGAGGCCGCCGTGCCGTACCTGGCCGGGCTCGGCGTCTCGCACCTGCATCTCTCGCCCGTCCTGGAGGCCGTCCCGGGCTCGACGCACGGCTACGACGTCGTCGACCACGCGCGCGTGCGGGACGAACTGGGCGGCGAGGCGGGGCTGCGTTCCCTGGCGCGCACCGCGCGGGAGCACGGTCTCGGTCTGGTGGTGGACATCGTGCCCAACCACATGGCCGCCTCCCCGCGCCACAACCGCGCCCTGTGGGAGGTGCTGCGCGAGGGCCCCGAGGCGCCGTACGCGCGCTGGTTCGACCTCGACTGGGACGCGCAGGGCGGGCAGCTGCTGCTGCCGGTGCTGGGCCGCCGGCTCGGCGAGGAGATCGGGCAGCTGAAGGCCGACGGGGACGTGCTGCGCTACCACGACCATGTGTTCCCGCTGCGCGAAGGCACCGAGGGGCTGCCGCTGCCGCAGCTGCTCGACGCCCAGTGGTACCGCCCGGTGTGGTGGCGGCTGGCCCGTACCGAGCTGAACTACCGGCGGTTCTTCAGCATCTCCGAGCTCATCGGGGTGCGCGTGGAGGACCCGGAGGTCTTCACGGCGACGCACGCCACGCTCCTGCGGCTGCTCGACGAGGGCGTGGTCGACGGCCTGCGCGTCGACCACCCGGACGGCCTGGCCGACCCGGACGCCTATCTGCGCCGTCTGCACGAGGCCACCGCGGGCCGCTGGACGGTCGTGGAGAAGATCCTCGCGGCCGACGAACAGCTGCCCGCGGTCTGGCCGGTCGCGGGCACCACCGGATACGACGCGCTGCGGCACGTGGACGGGCTCTTCACGGACCCCGCGGGCGCCGGGGAGCTGCTCGGCCACTACCGGCGGTTCACGGCGCCGCAGGACGACCGCGGCGGCCACTGGGCCTCCACCGTGCGGGGCGCCGCGTACGAGGTGGTCACGCACGAGCTGGCCACCGAGGTGGACCGCCTCACGCGTGTGGCGAGCCGCCTGTGTGCCGAGTCCCCGGACCCGGCCCTGCGCGACCACGCCCCCTGGGCGCTGCGCACCGCGCTTCGGGAGCTCCTCGTCCGTCTGGACGTGTACCGGCCGTATGCCTCCGGGGACGCCGCCGCGACGGTCACCGAGGAGGCAGCCGCCGAGGCCCGGGCCGCCTTCACGGTACCGGAGGAGGCGCACGCGGTGACCGTCGTACGGGACCTGGTGCTGGGGCGGGCCGGGGGCGGGCCCGCCCATTCCGAGTTCCGGGCCCGGTTCGCGCAGACCGCGTCGGCGCTGCGGGCCAAGTCCGTGGAGGACACGGCGTTCTACCGGTACGTGCCGCTGTTGTCGGCGAACGAGGTCGGCAGCGATCCCGGGAACCCGGCCGTCTCTCCGGAGGACTTCCATGCCTACTGCGCGCGTGTGCAGCGCGACTGGCCCGCCACCGGCACCGTGCTGTCGACGCACGACACGAAGCGCAGTGCGGACGTACGGGCGGCCGTCTCGGTGCTCACACAGTGCCCGGAGCGCTGGGCCGGCGTGCTGGCCGAGGTGACCGGCGCGGGCGGCGGCGTACCCGACCCGCAACTGGTGTGGGCGGCCTGGCAGACCTTCTTCGGGCTGGGACGGGCGGAGGAGGAGCGCCTCCAGGGGGCGTTGCTCAAGCACGTCCGGGAGGCGGGACTGCACACCGCGTGGACCGAACAGGACCCCGCCTACGAGGACGCGGTGGCGAAGTACGTCGCGGGCGGGCCGTGCGGGGCGCCGGGGCGGCTTGTGAGCGGCTTCCGGGACGCCTTGGCGCCCCACATCCGGGCGAACGTCCTGGGAGCGGCTCTGGTCCATCTGGCGATGCCGGGCGTGCCGGACGTCTACCAGGGGACCGAGGGCGAGTACCGGGCACTGGTCGACCCGGACAACCGGCGGCCGTTCGCGCCGCAGGAGGCGTCCTCGGAGAAGGCGGACCTCACCAGGGCCGCGCTGGGGCTGCGCCGGCGTCGCCCGGAGGTCTTCGGCGAAGCGGCGACGTACGCACCGCTGACGGCCGAGGGCCCGGCCGCCGCGCACTGTGTGGCCTTCGTGCGCTCCGGGGAGGTGCTGGCCGCGGTCACCAGGCTGTCGCTGCGGCTGGCGGAGGAGGGCGGCTGGCGCGACACGTCCCTCACGCTGCCGCCGGGCCGGTGGGCCGATGTGCTCGCCCCTGAGCGGGAGTTCGAGGGGCACACGCGCGTGGAGGACCTTTTCGCAGGGCTGCCGGTGGCATTGCTGGAGCGGGTCGGCGGGCGGTGACCCAGGGCTCACCCGGCGGCGCAGGTGCCGGCCGGGGATACGGCCGGTGTCGTCAGCCCTCCATAGCGGCGCAGGAGTTCCACGAACACCTCGGCGGCGCCTGTCGGCGGCACGCGTGAGAAGACCGTCGGGGGGCGCCTCCAGGGCGGGTCGACGGACAGCACGATGCAGTCCTCGCCGCGCCACGCAGGACGTGCGAGGGCGCGGTGGTCACGCCGACGCCTGCCGCCGCCGTGCGCACGGCCGTCGAGGTGTGCTCGGTCACCTTCTCGGCCGTGACCGGCCGAGCTTGTTCGCGCGGTCGTTCACACTTCGTCGCGCTCCCGACTGCCCCTACGACGCGGTGTCGAACACCCACGCCGAGCGTGCGCGGTCGCGCACGTTGACCCCGGCAACGACGTCGGCCGGGCGTGGGGGCACCTCCCGCTCGAGCGAAGCCGAGAGTGGGGGAGAGCCCACACCGACGACAGCGGAAAGATCCCGGTCGAGCCGGTTGGCCCGCTCGGTGTGGCCGCAGCGCGGGCAGCGCTGCGAGGTATGGGCCGCATCCACCTCAGGGAAGGGCACCCCGGCCCTGCGGGCCTTGTAGGCGAGGTGCTGTCCGAGCTGGTGGAACGGCCAGGCAGAGAGCGTGCCGCGCTGGTCGCCGCGTAGCCGTACCCGCTCACGGATCCCGCCGAGTGCCTCGACGGCGATACCACGACCGGTGCTCCCCCAAGCTGATCGTCGGCTGGGACGCTCAGCCCTCCGACGCTGCCCGGCACGTCCACGCGCACCCCACGCTCTCGGAGGCGGTCGGCGAGGCGTTCCTGACGCTCGCGGGGCGCGGACTGCACCAGCAGTGAGGGTCCCGGCGACCGCACCGGGACCCGCTGCCCGTACCCCTGCGCTTCTTCCTGCCACGCGCGCGTGAGGCGTGATCCGCACTCACGCGCGCGTGGCGCGGCTCAGTGCCGCAGACCCGGCAGCCGCCGGCCCTTCGCCTTCTCCGACAGGGCGAACACCGACCCGGTCTTCGCCGCCAGGTCGCAGGTGTTGGCGAAGGTGTGGCTGTACTCGACCCGACGGCCGTTCCACAGGCCGCGCGCGGACACGGTCACGGGGGCGTACAGCATCGAGCAGTACATGTGCTGGGGCGGGATACGGCGGATGTCTCCCCTGGCCGCGGTCAGTTCCGCGCACGCGCGGGCGGCCTGTGCGTGTCCCAGGGGCGGGTTGCACATCAGGAGCGTGCCGTGGACGTCCATGGAGCGGGAGTCGCCCTTGGTGACGGTCAGGTAGAGCCAGTTGCCGGTGGAGACCGGCCGGGGCGCGGCCTGGGCCGAGCCTGCGGTGAGCAAGGCGGCCGCGGCCAGCAGTGCGCCGCGGAGAGCCAGGTTGATCTTCGTCATTCCGTATGCATCGGCACGGCGGCCCCCGAACCCCAGCCCGACTCACCCGAATGGGAGCCCACGGGCGCATACTGCCCGGCGAGTTCGAAGGCGGCGAGCACCACGCGCGCCTGGTATTCGGCCTGGCGTGCGACCGGTATCCAGCGGGCCCCGTAGCCGTCGCGGTAGTCGGCGCACCACGCGTCGATGAGCCCGTCGAGCTGCGGCAGCACTCCGGCCGCCTCGCGCCCGGCGGCACCGGCGAGCTGGTGCAGCAGCCCGGCGGTGCGCAGCGCGACCCGGCGGGCCGAGATGCCGAGGGCGGTCAGCCGGGCGGAGTCGAGCGGTGGCAGCGGCCGGCCCCCCGTGTCGTACGTGTCTGGGTCCCATGAGTCGGCGAGGCCGGGGCCGACCAGTAAATAGTCGTCGATCGGGGCGAGCAGCCGGGCGGCGTCCGGCACGGCGGCCAGGTACGGGCGGATGCGGGCAAGGAGACTCTCCAGAAGCCCCGTGTCGCGTCTCAGCGTCCGGCTCACGGTCCGGAGCACGGCGTCGGCGTCGGCGTGCGGGGAGCCGTCCTCGACGGCCGCCACGCCCCACATGGGCGCCTCCACGACCGCCGTGACGGTGCCGTAGCGGTGCGGATGGAACCAGGTCGACTCGACCGCGGCCTCGGTGATGGCCGCGACGAGGTCGCCGCGGCGGGGCGGCGGGATGCGGTAGACGGCGGGCCCGAGGTTCGGCCAGTAGAGGGTGTCGTAGGGGCCGAGTTCGCGCGGGATGCCGAGCCGGGCCGCCGTCTGGGCCAGCCGCTGGGCGATTCCGGGCAGGTCGCGGGTGAGCTCGACGAAGCCGCCGCCGACGTCGACGCCGTGCAGGGAGCACTGGAAGAAGGGCCGCAGCTCGTCCTGGAGGTCGAGCAGTGTGCGGGTCTCGGGCAGGGCGGCACGTGCGGCCCCGTCGGGCAGCCACTCGGGCTGCTCGAGGAAACCCGGGCGGAAGAAGTGCCGGAAGTACTGACCGAGGGTGTACGGGCCCGACAGCCAGCCCTCGTTGCGGCGTGCACCGTCGGGGTCGAGGCACAGGAGCAGGTTCCAGGTGGCGTCGGCCCGCTCGCCGAGCCGGGGGTCGGCCAGTGCCCGCTCGGCCAGGCGCAGGACGGTGGCGCCGCCGACCGGCTCGTTGGCGTGGGGTCCGGCGACCACCAGGGCCTGGCGGCTGCCGTGTCCGACGGAGAGCAGCCACAGGGGCGTGCCGCCCCGGGACATGCCCACGCGGCGCAGCCGGGCGTCGCGGGGACGGCGGGCGACGAGCGCGGCCGCACGGGCACCCAGCTCGTCCACGGTCGGGTAGCGGAGGAGTGGCGGCAGGGCACACCTCCACTATGTGGTGCCGTCGGTTCACCTGGTGTGCATGGTGTACGCACAGTCAGTCACGGCTCGGAGGTTACGTCAACACTGCGGGAGGCACGGGAGGTTGGCCGAGGAGCGGCACGGGCCTGCGGCGGTGGACCGCGCTCCCGCGCGGCACGCCGTACGCCCGGCGATCGCTCCGGTGCGACACCGGGAAGGCGTTTGAAAGGGTGTCGGGTCGAGTTGCGAGTGCGTCCGGCTACTCCGCCGCCAGCCGGAACATCATCGTCCCGAAGCCCACAAGGTCGCCGTCCCGGACGACCGCGGCGCCGATCACACGACGGCCGTTGACGGTCGTGCCGTTGGTCGAGCCGAGGTCGCGCAGCACCCACAGACCGCCCTGGTGCTGCAGTTCGGCGTGCACGCGGGAGACCGTCTCGTGACTGAGCCTGAGGCCGCTCGCGGGGTCACGGCCGATCCGCAGCGGACAGGGATTGCCCGGGTGCGGCAGCAGCAGCTTGGGCAGTCGCTCGGCCTGCCAGGCCCGGCGCAGCCGCACGGTGAACCCGGAGAGCGCCTCGACGGACCCGAACACAATCCGCGACCAACGCTTCTCGGTGGGCAGATCGGCGGTGAGCGCGGCCAGTTCGTGCGGCTGCCGGGCGACCAGCGCCAGCTCCATGCGCCGCATGAACGTGTCGTGCGACAGGCGTCCCAGAGCGACGCCGTCGCGGAGCACCTTCAGCGCCCTGTCGCGTTCGGCGTCCGAGAGCCGCGCGGGGTACGTGTGGAACTCGAAGGACGACGTCACGGAGGTGATTGTCGGTCAGTCCGGCCGGAGTGTCCAGAAAACGCAAAAACGACCGCAGCCGCCGTCCGGGGCGTTCCGTGTGTCAAAAGGGTGGATTCGACGGTGAATTGATCTCGTTTGGCGCACCATGGACGCGCTACATCACGATGAGCAGACGAGGGGGAACCGTCCGTGCAGTTCGAGGTGTGGGCACCGCAGGCCACCCGGGTGACGCTCCACTGCGACGGCGCCACGCGCGCGTTGGCGCGCGACACGGAGCGCGCGGGGTGGTGGACCGGCGACGCGGAGGCCGGTGACGGCTCGCGGTACGGGTTCGCCGTGGACGAAGGTCCCGTACGGCCCGATCCGCGCTCGCGCCGTCAGCCGGACGGTCCGGACGGGCTGAGCGCGGTGGTGGACCAAGGGCGGTTCGCGTGGCGTACCGCGTGGACGGGACGCGGGCTGCCGGGCGCGGTGCTGTACGAGCTGCATGTGGGGACGTACACCCGTGAGGGCACGCTGGACGCGGCCGCGCAGCGGCTCGGGCATCTGGTGGAACTGGGCGTCACACATGTGCAGTTGATGCCTCTGTGCCCGTTCCCGGGGCGGCACGGCTGGGGGTACGAGGGCGTCGCCCTGTGGGCGGTGCACGAGCCGTACGGCGGGCCCGAGGCGCTGAAACGCTTCGTCGACCGGGCGCACGAACTGGGCCTCGGAGTCGTACTGGACGTGGTCCACAACCACCTCGGCCCCTCGGGCAACCACCTGCCCGCGTTCGGCCCGTATTTCACGGAGACCCATCACACGCCCTGGGGCGCCGCCGTGAACCTGGACGCGCCGGGCTCGGACGAGGTGCGCGCGTATCTGACCGGCAGCGCGCTGGCCTGGCTGCGCGACTACCGGCTCGACGGGCTGCGCCTGGACGCGGTGCACGCGCTGCGCGACACGCGCGCGGTCCACTTCCTGGAGGAGCTGTCGTCGGCGGTGGACGCGCTGGCCGCCGAGGTGGGCAGGCCCCTCTTCCTGATCGCCGAGTCGGATCTCGGCGACCCCCGGGTCATCACCCCGCGCGAGGAGCACGGGCTCGGGGTGCACGCCCAGTGGAACGACGACTTCCACCATGCGCTGCACACCGCGCTGTCCGGCGAATCGCAGGGCTATTACGAGGACTTCGCCCGCGCCCCCTTCGCGGCCCTGGCCAAGACGCTGACGGGCGGCTTCTTCCACGACGGCACCTACTCGACGTTCCGGGGCCGCCGGCACGGCCGCCCGCTGGACCGAACGCGCGTCTCCGCGCACCGTCTGCTCGGCTACGCCCAGACCCACGACCAGGTCGGCAACCGCGCCCAGGGGGACCGGCTTTCGGCATCCCTCTCCCCGGGACTGCTGGCGTGCGGGGCGACGCTGGTGCTCACGGCGGCGTTCACGCCGATGCTCTTCATGGGTGAGGAGTGGGGTGCGACGACGCCCTGGCAGTTCTTCACCGACCACACCGATCCCCAACTCGCCGAGGCCGTACGGCGGGGCAGGCGCCGGGAGTTCGCCGCGCACGGCTGGGCGGAGGAGGACGTGCCCGACCCCCAGGACCCGGCGACCAGGGAACGCTCCTGCCTCGACTGGTCCGAACCGGACAGAGAGCCCCACGCGCGCGTACTGGCCTGGTACCGCGAGCTGATCGCGCTGCGCGGCGCCCAGCCCGACCTCTCGGACCCCGACCTCGGGGACGTGAAGGTCGCCTACGACGAGGACGCCCGCTGGCTCGCCTTCCGCCGCGGGGACGTACGGGTCGCGGTGAACATCGCCAAGGAGCCGGCCCACATTCCCCTCGGCGTCGGGCACGCGCGCGTACTGGCCGCCTGGGAACCCGTGCAGCCGCCGGACGAGGACGGGGTGCTGCATCTGCCGGGCGAGTCGTGCGTGGTGCTGACGCAGGAATGAGAGGCGCTACGGCAGCTCGTCGTCCGGCAGTTCCATGACCCGTTCCAGCAGGATCGGCTCCCAGGCACGCCGCAGCCGGGCGCGCAGGACGGGCAGCGGGGTCTTGTCGCGGCCCGCCCGCCCTTCGGCGAGGTGGAGGAGCGTGTCGCAGCGGGCGAGCCACAGGCCGCGCAGGCAGGGGCGGGCGCCATAGCCGGCCAGGGTGGCGGCGCGTACCGCGGCGGGGGCACCGACGGCGACAGCGAGTGAGGCGATGTCCTCGGCCGGGTCGCCGACGACCGCGTCGGTCCAGCCGAGGACGCCGCGCACCCGACCGTCACCGCTCACCACGAGGTGCTCGGCCCTGAGGTTGTGGTGCACCAGGACGGCGGCGCCGGGCTGTACGGCGAGCTGACGGGCGGCGGGCGCGGCGAGCTGGGCGAGCCGCGCGGGGTCGAACTCGTCGTCCTCGGCGAGGCGGCCGGCGGCGTTGGCGGCGGCCGTCCGTGCCGTCTCCAGGGAGCGCGGCGGGACGCGCGGGACGCCGAGCGTCTCGGCCTGGCGCACGGGAACCTCGCGCAGCCCCGTGAGCAGTGCCGCGAGGTCCGCCTCGCCGACCGCCGAGACATCCGGTTCCTCGGCGGTGGCGCCGGGCAGCCGGGTGTCGAGGGTGTAGGTGAGGCCGGCGGCCCACTCGCCGTGCGCCACGCTCGTGGGGACCGCGATCCCCACGTGCCGCCGTACCAGGTCGCGCAGCCGCAGTTCGCGGCGCTGGCGCGCGGAGGCGTCGCGGCCGAGCGCCAGCCGCAGCACATGGCGGGTACCGACCCACCAGGTGGAGCTCTCCCCGCCCTCGGCGACGGGCGTCAAGGCCGGTCCGTCGCCTTCGTGGAGCAGGGAACGGACCAGTCGGCGTACGGTCTCCGCCGTCGGTGTCGGTGCCTGGGTCATGATCGCGCCGTTGTCGTCTCGGGGGCGTGCTGGGGGCGTGCTGGGGACTCCTGGATGCGGGTCGGCCGACCGCCGTCGCTGCCGCTGCCGCTGCCTCGCGGTCACCTCGCTGCCGCGGTCGGCCACTGCCCTCTCAGTCGACTATCGCCATCTCTCGGGGTGTGTCGTTCAGACGGCGTCCGCCGTCCTCGGTCACCGTCACGATGTCCTCGATACGGACACCGAAGCGGCCGGGCAGGTAGATCCCCGGCTCGACGGAGAAACACATGCCGGGGACGAGGGGCTGTTCCTCGCCCTCGATCATGTACGGCGGCTCGTGCGTGGTGACGCCGATGCCGTGCCCTGTGCGGTGGATGAAGTACTCGCCGTACCCGGCGTCGGCGATGACCGCGCGGGCCGCCCGGTCCACGTCCTGGCAGGCCGCACCGGGCCCGACCGCGCGGAAGCCCGCCTCCTGGGCCGCGCGCACCAGGTCGTGCACCGTACGCTCCTCGTCGGTCGGTTCGCCGACGTGGACGGTGCGCGAGGTGTCGGAGCCGTAGCCGTGCTTGAGGCCTCCGAAGTCGAGGACGACCATGTCGCCGCGCTCGATGACGCGGTCACCCGCCTCGTGGTGCGGGTTGGCGCCGTTGGGGCCCGAGGCGACGATGGTGAAGTCGACCTGGGTGTGGCCGAACTGCCGCAGCAGATCGGCGAGATCCGCGGCGACCTCCCGCTCCCGGCGTCCGGCGAAGGGAACCTTGCGGATCTCCTCGTACGTGGCGTCCGCGGCCGCACCCGCCGCGGCCAGCCGGTCGAGTTCGGCGGCGTCCTTGACGGCCCGAAGCATCGGCAGGGCGCGGGTGAGGGCGACGTGGTCGGTGTCCGGGAGCCGTTCGCGCAGGCCGAGCAGGTGCAGTGCCCAGGCGTTGTCGCTGATGCCGTACCGGCCGCCGGTCCCCAGCAGGGAGGCGGCCGCGTCGTAGGGGTCCTTGCCGTCGGTCCAGTCGCGCAGCGTCAACGCCGGCCCGCCGGCCGCCTGAGCCGCGTCGGGCGCCTCCAGGGTGGGCACGACGAGGACGGGGTCGTGTCCGGCCCGCAGCACCAGCAGGGTGAGGCGTTCGGTCTCCACCGGCCGGTACCCCGTCAGCCACACCAGGTCGGGTCCCGGCGCGATCAGGAGTCCTGCCAGCCCGGCCGCGGCGGCGGCTTCCGCGGCGCGCCGCATCCGGGCCGCGTAGTCCTCGGCGGTGAAGGGCGCGGGACCGCCGTCGGGCGGCGCGGGTGTACCGGTCATCCATACCTCCGCGGGTCCGGAGTCTCCCCAGGGTCTACGGGCAGCATCCTGCCCTTCCGCAGGGACGGACGCGAGCCCATTGCGACCATGGCCTCCGGCGGATCCTACGGGGCGCGGGCACCGGCTTTCCCGATGTGCGCGCGAGGCGAACGACGGGCACGAGCCGTCCGGAGGACTCTGATGACACACCGGCGATCGGCGGTCGCCGACGGCCCGCCGGGCGGCCCGGTCCCGGGCTGTGGACGCCGACTACGAGCCCGACCACGAGCGCATCCCCGGACGGGGCGTCGACGGTCTCGCCACCGAGCGACCCTGCACGGAAGCGGGGCCGTAACCACGCCCGGATGAGGTTCATGACCGGCGGGCGGCGACCGGGGGATCGCCTCCCGGTCGCTCGGGTGGAGTTCTCCCCCGTGCGTCGGCGCCCACGTTCCACGAACGAGTGAGACCGGCCGGCGGGAACCGGGTCACACGCGCCCGAGCAGCCGGTCCGCCAGCGTCGCCGCCGCTCCCCGCAGGGCTCCGCCGTGCACCAGCTCCGTGCGGTGGACCAGGCGCGGTGCCGTGAGCGGGACGGCGACCGTGCCCGGTACACCGGTGGCCGCCGAGCGGGGCAGCAGGGTCAGTCCATGGCCGGCGGCCGCCAGCACGGTGAGGGTGCGCAGATCGGTGCCCTCGTACCGCAGGGCCGGGCGGAAGCCCGTGCCGCCGGTCGCGGTCCGGAGCCGCTCCAGGGGCAGGCCCGCGTCCGGGGCGTCCAGCCAGCGGGCGTCGGCCAGGTCGCCGAGCCGCAGACCGGCGCGCCCGGCGAGCGGATGGGTCCGCGGCAGCAGGACGCACAGGGGCTCCTCCCCCGTGCCCTCGGTCGTCAGCGGCGCCACATCGGGGATCGGCAGGGGATCGCTGGGCGCGGCCGGACCGTCGACGAGGCCCAGGTCCGCGGTGCCCGTGGCCACCGCGGCGGGGATCGCGTCCCGCGCGAGCACCCGCAGCGTGACGCCCGCGGCCGGCAGTGCGGCCAGGACGTGCGCTGCGAGCGCGGTCGGCGTCGCGGCGAGCGTCACGCCGAGCGCGGGCGCGGCCGCCATCCGGGCGACGTCGGCCCGGGCCGCCTCCAGACGCAGCAGCAGCGGTCCGGCGTGTTCGAGGAGCCGTTCGCCCGCCGCGGTGGGGGTCACCGGGCGCCGGGTCAGCAGCGGCGCGCCGAGGCCCTGTTCGAGCGCGGCGATGTGCTGCGACACCGCGGACTGGGTGTAGCCGAGCTCGCGCGCTGCCTCCGAGAAGGAGCCGAGCCGGGCCACGGTGACGTACGTACGCAGGAGGTGCGGGTCCATGCCGTCCAGCATCCCGCATGACATCAGCGTTGCTTATCGAGAGTGCAGTAATCATCGTTGGACGTGAACCTGGCCGCGCGCCCAGCATGGTGGGCATGACAGTCGATGCCGCGCCCACCGCCCGTCTCGCCCTCGTCGGCGACCGCTCCCCCAACGTCGTCTCGCACACCCGTATCCCCCTCATGCTGGAGGCGCTCGCCGAGCGCGACCGGATGGTCCTCGACGCCTACTGGATCCCCTCCGAGGAGGCCGGGAACGAGGGCGCGGTACGCGGCTTCGACGCGGTGTGGGTGGTGCCGGGCAGCCCCTACCGCAGCGAGGCGGGCGTGCTCGCCGCGATCCGCACCGCGCGCGAGGAGGGCATTCCGTTCCTCGGCACGTGCGGCGGGTTCCAGCACGCGTTGCTCGAGTACGCCCGCACCGTCTGCGGTCTGACCCGGGTCGCGCACGCCGAGAACGACCCCGACGCGGACGACCTGCTCATCGAACCGCTCGCCTGCTCCCTGGTGGGCCACGAGGCGGCCGTCCGGATCGAACCGGGCTCACTGGCCCAGTCGGTGACCGGCGCCGAGCGGAGCGTCGAACGGTACTTCTGCTCGTACGGGCCCTCCCGGCACCTCGACACCCTGCGCGCGCACGGTCTGCGCTTCAGCGGCCACGACGAGGACGGGCACGTACGGATCGCGGAACTGCCGGGCCACCCCTTCTTCCTTGCCACTCTCTTCCAGCCGGAACTCGCGGGCGACGGCTCGCGCCCGCACCCGATCGTGCGGGCGCTGGCGCGGGCCGCGGTGGAGCACGCCACCGGGCGGGAGCGCGTGGCCTGATCCGGCCCGGCGACAGGACGCCGGAACTGGCGCGGCACCAGCCCCGGCGCGTTCGTCGTCGAGGAATGTGCGGTCAGCCTGCCACCGGTTCCGCCCGCCAGGTGACGGACGGCGCCAGGTCCGGTACGAAGCCATGGGCGCGCCGGGCCAGGTACTCGGCCTTGTAACGGTCGACGTTCCGATGCCAGTTCAGGATTCCGGACATATAGCTCTGCAGGTCCACGACATAGCTGTCCATGACCGCGCGCGCCTCCTGGGAGAGCTCGAAGTCGTCGTACAGGACCGGCAGTTCGTGGGCGGCCACGTGCTGGAACTGCTGCATGCGCTGGGTCATCAGGTCGTGGACGATGCGCAGGGCCGTCGGGTAGTCGCAGCCGAAGAAGTGCTGCACGACGAGGAGGGCGTTGTGGATCTCGCCCTCGTACTGGATCTCCTTCTGGTACGAGAAGACGTCGTTGATCAGCATTGCGTAGTCGACGGCCGCGTTCTCCAGGGCACGGACCGTGCCGCTGCGGTAGACCTCCGGCGGGACCTCGGGGCCGTGGCCCATGCGGCACAGGTTCTTGGTGAGGTCGGCGCCGAAGGTGGCGCGGCGCATCTCCAGGTAGTCGACGGGGTCGGGGATGCGGTGCTGGAACTGGTTGGACAGCTCCCACAGCCAGCTCTCGGTCATCGCGTCCACGGCGGCGCGCAGCGTGCACCGTTGCTCCGGGCTCATCTCCGCCGTGGTGCGTGTCCACAGGTCGATCAGACCGCGTTCCATGCCGTTGACGGGGACGGGGAACTCCCTGCCGTCGACCGGCATGCACGACGACAGCCGTTCGGTGCACAGCTTGGCGGCCGCCAGATCCCGGCGGTGGCCGAAGACGAGCGGGTAGTAGTCGTCGCCGTACGTGCCCCACGCGAGCCACTGGGCGCTGAGGTCCAGTGCCTCGGGTGTCGCGTCCGGGTCGAGGCCCGCCGAGCAGAGCGGGAGGTCGTAGGCCGCCAGCTTGTCCTCGTCCCAGACACCCTCCTGGAGCATGCCCATCTGGTGCATCCAGGGGGTGAGACGGCGGCGGGCGTCGTCCAGGTGAGGGCTGATCTCCACCTCGTAGGGCATGTGGAAGTCGGGGAGCAGGGAGGGTCCCACCTGTTGGTAGGGGACGTGGGTGTACGCGCGCAGCCGCGCGGCCCCGGCGTCGGCGAGCAGTCCGCGCACATCGGCGACGGAGGTGCCGAGGCCGCAGAGGCCGAGGGGCCGCTTCGAGCGGGCCCCCTTGTTCATGTAGCGGCTGGACCTCATGTGCCATTCGTGGCCGCCGGACTGCCAGTCCTGCAGTCCCTTCGCGTACGCCGCGACCGCCACGATCTGGTCCGGGGTGAGGCCCTTGTCCAGGGCCAGCGCGGGCACTTCGGTGAGCGCGGTGTGCTCGAACTGGTGCAGCCGTGAGGTGAGGATGTCGTTGACGGTGTCCGCGGCCTCCTGGGTGCCGCAGCCGAAGAAGGTCTCCAGGACGAGGATGCCGTTGCTGAGTTCACCCTCCTCCTCGACCTCGCGCTGGTAGGAGAAGAGGTCGTTGCGCAGATGGACGGCGTCGGAGAACGTCTCCATGAGCACACGCAGCGGCCGTGACGTGGCCACACTGGCGGGCACTTCGGCGGTCGCGAACTCGACGAGCCCCGCGGACCAGGGGGCGCCGCCCACCTTGCGGCGCATCTCGATGTACTCGACGGGGTTGGCGATCCGCCCCTCGTTGATGTTGGACAG
Source organism: Streptomyces sp. NPDC001634 (assembly GCF_040298185.1). Lineage (NCBI taxonomy): Bacteria > Bacillati > Actinomycetota > Actinomycetes > Kitasatosporales > Streptomycetaceae > Streptomyces > Streptomyces sp. NPDC001634. The sequence continues at coordinate 119,760 of NZ_JBEOZU010000015.1, forward strand.
CTCCCACAGCGACTCGTTGAGCAGATGCTCGGTGGCGACCGAGAACCGCCGCCGCCAGTCCAGGGACATGGCGGGCACCGTGCGCGCCCACAGGTCGGCGAGTCCGGCCTCGACGGGGTTCTGCGGCTCGGGTACGGGGGTCGCGAGGTCCAGCGGCATGAACAACGGCAGCCGGTCCAGGTAGGCCTTGCCGCCCGCACGGTCCTGGGTGCGCTTGAAGGTCTCCAGGAAGTGGTCGTCGAAGAAGAACACCCACACGTACCAGTCGGTGATGAGGGAGAGGGCCGGGCCGTCGCAGTCGGGGTGCGTGCAGGCGCACAACAGGCCGTAGTCGTGCGCGTCGAGGTCGGACTGTTCCCAGATGCCGGAGCCCTCCAGCATGCCCATGGTGCGTGCCCATTCCACGGAGTGGGCGCGCGCCTCGTCGACATGCGGGTTCAGCCGTGCGGGATACGGCATGTAGAAGTGGGGGAGTTCGAACGGCTGCGTCATGGCCGGGCCCTACCCGTGGCCCCGGGACGGCATCCGCCGGGCCGGACATGATCACACCATTGCGTGAAATCAGGGCATGGAGCGGACGGTTCAGCCTCCGCTGCCTGCTCCCCGCTCCGCCTCGTTGTCTTCTCCCCGCTCCGCCCCGCTGCCTCCTCCCCGCACGGCCCTGTTGCCTCCTCCCCGTACCGCCCTCCCGACTTCCGCCCTCAGCGCGACGAACTCCGGCAGCCCCCGTGTGGTGATCTGGTCGCGTACGGCGGGGAGCCGGACCGGCAGGTCCAGGACGACATGGGAGGCCGGTCCCGGGGACAGTGCCACCACACGGTCGCCCAGGTACACGCTCTCGTCGATGTCGTGCGTGACCAGCACGATCGTCGTGCCGTCCGTGCGGTGGACCTCCAGGAGCAGGTCCTCCAGGTCCTCGCGGGTCTGTGCGTCGAGGGAGCCGAACGGTTCGTCCATCAGCAGGAGGGCGGGGCGGCACACCAACGCGCGGGCAATGGCGACCCGTTGCTGCATCCCGCCGGAGAGCTGCCAGGGATGGCGGCGGGCCGCGTCGAGAAGGCCGACCCGCTCCAGGATGCGGTCGGCCTCCGCACGCCGCTCGGCCCGCCGAAGGCCCCGGCGGCGCAGCGGCAGCGCCACGTTCTCCCGCACCGTGAGCCAGGGGAAGAGCGAGCGGCCGTAGTCCTGGAAGACGACCGCGAGCCGGTCCGGCACGCCGGTGACCGGAGTGCCGTCGAGGGTGATCTTTCCGTCGTACCCCGGCAGCAGTCCCGCGATGGTGCGCAGCAGCGTGGACTTTCCGCAGCCGGACGGGCCCACGACGCACAGGAGCAGGCCGTCGGGGACGGTGAGGCCGATGTCGCGCAGAACGACGTGGTCGCCGTAACGCTGTCCCACCGCGTCGAGTTCGAGCATGGCGGTCCGCTCACCCGGCCCAGGGGATGCCGGCGTCGTGGGCTGAGTACAGCGTGCCCTCCGCTCCGGTCACCCGGACGTGCAGCAGGTACGGGCCCTCGTCGTCGCCCGCCGCGAGCGCCCGGTCCAGGGCCGGCGCGAGGGCCGCCGGATCGTCGACGTACGCGGACGGGCAGCCGAACGACGCGGCGAGCGCGGCGAAGTCGATGCCCTCGATGTCGGTCCCCGGGACAGGCGCGATGCCGATGCGGCGGCCGAGCGCGCGGACGGCGCCGTAACCTCCGTTGTCGATGAGCACGTACGTCACCGGCGCACGGTGCCGCGCCGCGGTCCACAGGGCCTGCACGGAGTAGAGCGCCGAGCCGTCACCGACCACGCACACCACCCTGCGCCGGTCGGCGAGCGCCCGCCCCACCGCGAGCGGCAGACCCCAGCCGAGCGCGCCGCTGCCGGTGGTGAGGAACCCGCCGTCGAGGTCGATACGCATGCGCGCGTGGAGCGTGTCCCGGTGGCTGGGGGCCTCCTCGACGAGCACGCGGTCGCCCGGCAGCCGCTCCTGGAGAAGGTCGAAGAACAGTTCCGGGGTCAGTGCGCCGGGGTCGGCGGGTGGGCGTCCGGGGCGGGGAGGGGGCGGCTTGCGCCCCGACTCCCGTACGAGCCGGGCCAGTTCCGTCAGCGCCGGCCTGAGCGTCGTCACGATGCTCGTGCCGGTGGGCAGCCAGGCCGCCTGCGCGGGGTCGCAGTCCAGGTGGAAGAGCTCCGTGCCGGTGTGCAGGGGCGGGCCCTGCGTGTGCACGTGGTACGTGAACAGCGGTGCGCCCAGGGCCACGACCACGTCGTACGCCTCCAGACGCGCGGCCAGCTGGTCGGCGACCGGTGGCAGGAAACCCTGGAAGAGGGGGTGCGACTCGGGGAAGCCGGAGCGGCCGGAGAGCGGGCTGATCCACACGGCGGCCCCGAGGCGCTCGGCGAGGGCGCGCGCCTCGTCGAGGGCGTGTTCGTCGTCGACGCCGGGGCCGACGACCAGGGCGGGGCGCTCGCAGGCATCCAGGCGCCCGGCGAGCGCGCGGAGCGCCTGCGGGTCACCGGTGTACGCGCTGTGCACGGCGCGCGGTGCCACCGGGTGCGCCGGTTGGTCCCAGTCGTCCTCCGGGACGGAGACGAACACGGGCCCGCGCGGCGGGGCCATCGCGATCCGGTGTGCCTCGGCCAGCACGGCGGGTACGTCGGCCGCACGCTCCGGCTGACGGCTGAACTTCACGTACGGACGCGGGAACCGGTCCGGTTCGTCCGCCCCGAGGAAGGGGCGCAGCTGGAGGAGGGCACGAGACTGCTGCCCGGCCAGCACGACCAGCGGGACCCGGTCGCGGTAGGCGTTGAAGACGGCGCCCAGGGCGTGGCCGACTCCGCCCGCCGAGTGCAGACTGACGAGGGCTGCGCGGCGGGTTCCTATGGCATGTCCTGCGGCCATGGCGACGGCAATGGACTCCTGTAGTCCCAACACATACGAAAAGTCATCGGGCCAGTCGCGGAACATACGCAGCTCTGTTGAGCCCGGGTTGCCGAAGACCGTGGTCATACCGGTGTCCCGGCAGAGCTCCAGAACGCATTCCAGGACCGTTGGTTCCCTCACGCGGTGTCTCCCCTTCCCCGTCCGACCAGCCGCTTCTCGACCATCAGCAGACCGCTGTTGAGCAGGTGTCCGAGCGCACCGAGCAGGACCAGCGCCGCCCACACGGTCAGCAGGTCGGAGCGCGACTGGGCGTCGGTGAGCGTGAAACCGATGCCGTTCGCGGTGCCCGGAAGCAGTTCCGAGAACACCATCAGGATGAGCGAGAGCGAGAGGCTCAGGCGCAGCCCGGCGAAGATGCGCGGCAGCGCGGAGGGCAGGAACAGCAGCCGGAGGCGCTCGGCCGCGGTCAGCCGCAGTACGGCGGCGACCTCGATGCGCAGCGGATCGGTGGCCCGCGCCCCCTCCGCCGTGTTGATCAGCACCGGCCAGACGGCGCTGAAGACGATGGACGCCAGCTGCATCGGCGTACCGAAGGCGAAGACGACCACGAAGACGGGGACGAGCGCGGGGGGCGGCACGACGCGCGCGAACTGCAGCACCGGGTTGCACAGTGCGTACGCCCGGCGTGAGCGCCCCAGCAGCACGCCGAGCGCGATGCCGGCGACGGCCGCTATCAGGAACCCGGCGGCCATCCGGCCCAGGCTGGGCAGGATGGTGGCCCGGGCCTCCGCGGTCAGGAAGGCGTGCCGTACGGGTCCCGAGAACCACAGGTCGTACGCGTGACGCGCGATGCGGCCGGGCGGAGGGAAGTAGACGCTGCCGCGCGCGTGGGCGGCGAACTGCCAGACCCCGACGGCGACCACGAGCACGGTCCAGCGCAGGAGGGCCCCGCGGAGCGCGACAACGAGTGACGTCGCGGAACGCCCGGGCTCCGCGCGCACACCGGCCGCGCGCGTCGCCCCCGCCAAGCCCTGCCTCACGCAGGCACCCCCCGCCGTCCCGGCGTCCACGGGAACAACCGCCGCTCCGCCCATTCCAGCGCCCCGTTGATCACCAGCCCGAGAGTTCCGGCCCACACGACCCCGGCCAGCACGTCCCGCGTGCCGTCCGTCGCCGACTCCGCCTGGGCGATGAAGATGCCGAGCCCCTCACCGAAGCCGGACAGGATCTCCGTGGCGACCGCGAGGATGAGGGCGACGGCCGCCGAGATGCGGACGCCTGCCGCGATGAAGGGTGCGGTGGCGGGGAGTTCCACACGGAGCAGCACGGACAGACGGCCGAAGCCGAACGCGCGCAGCGTGTCCTTGGCGAGCGGGTCGGTCTCGCCGATTCCGTACACCGTGTTGAACAGGACGGGCCAGACGGAGGCGTACGTGATCAGCGCGACCTCCGTCCGGGTGCCTGAGCCGAGCAGCAGCGAGACGAGCGGGATCAGCGCCACGGACGGCAACGGCCGCAGGAACTCCACGACGGCCCGTACGGCGGCGTCGACCACCGGCACGCTGCCGAGCAGGAGACCCGCCGGGATCGCGAGCGCGCAGGCAAGCCCCAGTCCGAGCGCCCAGGCCCGCAGGGTGGCCTCGACGCCGTTCAGGAAGGGGTGGTCGCCCGCGAGTTCGACGGCCCGCGCGACCACATGGGACGCCGGTGGCAGATAGCTGCTGCGCACGATCCCGGCCCGGCTCACGGCTTCGCACGCACCGAAGGCGAGCAGCGCACCGAGGACACCGAGCCCGAAATCCCGCCGTCGCCTCACCCGGTCCACCCGGCCTCGTCCCTCACTTCACCACCAGCGCCCCGGGGTCGATGTCCTTCGTCAACAGGCCCTGTTCCCGCATCAGTCGGATGACCCGTCGCAGTTGCCCCGCGTCGGTCGTCGCCGGATAGGCCGGCAGATGGATCGACACGGCCTGGTCCGCGGTCACCTTGGTGTACGTGGGAAGCAGCTTGCGTACGGCGTCCGGGGACCGTGTCGCGATCACCGCGGCAGCGGCGACGGCACGCTGGAAGGCGGCCGCCGCCTTTGGGTTCCCGGCGGCGAACCGGCGCGTGGTGACGTACCCGCTGAGGGGGAGGGACTGCACCGGCGAGGACGCGCCGTCCAGGAGCACCCGTGCGCCGAGGTCCCTCTGCAGGGCGCTGTCGAACGGCTCGACCACGTGGACGGCGTCCACCTCTCCCTTCTCCAGGGCTGGTCCCATCTGCGGAAAGAGGATCTGCCGGTACACCGGCCGTCCGGCTCCCCGCGCGTCGAGGATCGTGTCCAGTGTGAGCGACTGGATGTTGTTGAGGATCTGGACGGCGACCTTCCTGCCCTTCAGGTCGGAGACGCTCTTGATCGCCGAATCCTTGGGCACCAGCACATCCATCATGTGCGGCGCGGCCCGGGCGCCCTCGGCGAGGATGCGCAGATCCAGCGTTCCCTTGTCATAGGCCTGCAGAAACGTCACATAGTTCGCGCTCGCGATGACGTCGACCTGGCCCTTGTTGAGCGCCGGCAGTGCCTGGATGCTCTGCTGGACCGGCTGGATGCGCACATCCAGCCCTTCCTTGCGGAACAGTCCTCGGTCCTGCGCCAGGTAGAGCGCCGCATCATCGGTGAGGGGAAGGGCCGCCACGGTGATCCGCTGCCGGCCGCCCTTGGAGGAGGCGGAGTTCCCGTCGCCGCCGCAGGCCGTGACGGTCAGGGTCAGGACGGCCAGGGCCGCCGCCAGTTTTCGCGTTCCGGATCGCAATCGACGTAACGCCATGCGCCCATGACTAGCAAGGAATTGGCATGATCACCACATATTGGCGCGTCAACCACTCGATCCTTGGAAAAACACGCAACGCAACCAGAGTGCTCCGCACGCCCCCTTGCCGCCCCGACTCCCCCCGGCCACGGTGGTCGCATGACCTCCTTCGTGCTGCCTCATGAAGTGCACGGCGACGGCGCCCACAAGGTGTTCGCGGTGCACGGCTGGTTCGCCGACCGCACCGCGTACGCGGCGGTGATGCCGGATCTCGACCGCGGTGACTTCACCTATGCACTGGTGGATCTGCGCGGATACGGGGCGGCGAAGGACGCGGCCGGTGCGTTCGGCACCGCCGAGGCCGCCGCCGACCTCGCCGAACTCGCCGACCGGCTGGGCTGGGAGCGGTTCTCGGTGATCGGGCACTCGATGGGCGGCACGGTCGCCCAGCGGCTGCTGGCACTCGCTCCGGAGCGTCTGCGCCGGATCGTCGGGGTCTCTCCGGTGCCGGCCTGCGGGCTGCGGCTGCCGGCCGAGCAGTGGGAACTGTTCGCGGACGCCGCGCACAAGCCGGAGAACCGCCGTGCCATCATCGACGTCACCACCGGCGGCCGGCGCCCGGCCGCCTGGCTGGACCGGATGGTCGCGCGTTCGCTGGCACACAGCGACGCGAAGGCGTTCCGGGGATGGCTGGACTCGTGGGCCGGGGAGGACTTCCACACCGAGGTCACGGGGTCGACGGTGCCCGCACTGGCCGTTGCGGGCGCGCTCGATCCCGCCCTCACGGCCGGGCTGCTGCGCGAGACCTGGCTGCGCTGGTATCCGCACGGCTCGCTCCTCGAACTGCCCACGGCCGGCCACTATGCGATGGACGAGGCGCCGCTCGACCTGATCCGCGCGGTGGAGGACTTCCTGCGCGCGGACGACGAGGACGCGATGGCGACACCGGCCGCCGGGGAGCCGGACGGCACGGAGGGCGGCGGAGCATGAGTGTCCGTGAGACCGCGCCGCCCGTCCCCGACGTCTTCGACCCCCGCCGTTACGCCGACGGGGTCCCCCATGCCGCGTACCGCACCCTGCGCGATCACCACCCGGTCGCCCGCCAGGAGGAACCGGAGGTGCTCGGGTGGCCCGCCGGGCCCGGATTCTGGGCGGTGACCCGGCACGCGGACGTCGTGCGCGTGCTCAAGGACTCGGCGACGTACTCCTCGCACCTCGGCGCCACCCAGATCCGCGACCCCGATCCGGACGACCTGCCGTTCATCCGGCGCATGATGCTCAATCAGGATCCGCCGTCCCATGGCCGGCTGCGGCGGCTGGTCAGCCGTGCGTTCACCCCGGGCCGCATCGACCGCTTCGCGGCCGTCGCACGCGAACGCGCCCGTTCCCTGTTCGCCGCCGCCCTGGACCGGGCGCGCTCGGGCGACGGCACCTGCGACATCGTCGCCACCGTCACCGACGACTACGCCGTTCTCAACCTCGCCGACCTGCTGGGCGTGCCCGCGTCCGACCGGGACCTGCTGCTGCACTGGACGCGGCGCGTGATCGGCTACCAGGACCCGGACGAGGCGGGCGAGCCCCTGCTGGACGCCGAGGGCCGGCCCGTCGATCCGCGTTCCCCGGCCGCCCTGCGGGACATGTTCGGGTACGCGCAGCAACTGGCCGCGTACAAACGGGACCACCCCGCGGACGACATCATGACCACGCTCGCCACCGACCCCGAACTCACCGGTCCCGAACTGGAGATGTTCTTCTTCCTGCTGACGATCGCGGGCAACGACACGGTACGCGGCGCGGCACCGGGCGGTCTTCTGGCGCTGGCCGAGCACCCGGCGGCCTACGACGAGCTGCGGGCCGGGCGCCACCACCTCCCGCTCGCCGTCGAGGAGTTGCTGCGCTGGCACCCGCCCGTGCTCAGCTTCCGGCGGACCGCCGTCCGCGACACCGAGCTGGCCGGGCAAGCCATCCGCGCGGGCGACAAGGTGGTCGTCTTCCACGCCTCCGCCAACCGGGACGAGCGCGTCTTCGCCGCACCGGACCGGCTCGACCTGTCCCGGACGCCGAACCCGCACGTCTCCTTCGGGGACGGCCCGCACGTCTGCCTCGGCGCGCACTTCGCCCGGCTGCAGCTGCGCGTGCTCTACGAGGAGGCGCTCGTGTCCCTGCCCGCGCCGCGCCTCGCCGCGCCGCCCGGACGGCTCGTGTCCAACTTCATCAATGGCATCAAGTCACTTCGCTTGTACCTGACTTGATAAGGCGTCATGTGTACTGACCAGACGGGCCTCACGGCTTGACCTGGATCAGCGCGTGCGTGCCGCTCGTCCGCCAGTGCTGTTCCTCGGCGGCGACCAGGGCCGCCTCGGTGGCCGGGTCCAGGCCGACGATCACATCGGACTTGAGGGTGCGCAGCGCCGCGACCGGGCCGGGGAACCAGTCCGTGGTGTCCGCGAACGACGTCGTGGGCGGGTGAAGCCGGTCGCCCACCAGACGGCGGTAGTTGAGGTCGCCCTTGAAGATCGTCAGGTCCGCCGCTGCGAACTGTGTGCGCAGGTCGTCCGGCATGTCCGCGTACGGCAGTGGCGCACAGGAGAAGGGGTGCGCCCGGACCTCGAGCCGACCGTCGGACATCGCCGACCACAGGCGCTCCCCGGCGTCGGCCGCGGTGCCCTTCGCACCGGTCAGCCGGCGTACCGCGTCCACGACGTCGGCCGTCGTGGCGTCCGAGATGTAGTAGGGGTACGCCTTCACATGCAGCAGGGCCCGGCGGGCCCGCCCGTGGCGGAGCAGATGATCGAGGAGGAGCAGGTCCGGGATCAGTTCGCGGCCCGCGTTGTCGGCGACCAGGCAGACGGTGTCGACGGGCAGCAGCGACCAGAGCACTTCGCTGTCGTCCGCGACGAGTTGGGAGACGGCGGTCGTGGCGCCGGGTGCGGAGAGCCGGAAGCCGAGGTCCGCGCGGTTGCCCCAGAGCGAACCGTGGAGCAGCGCCCGCGCCTCCTTTTCGGCCGGCTGCCCGGTGAGCCGGTCGAGCGCCGCCAGTTCCTCGTCCGTCTCCGGGGAGTCGAGTTCGGCCAGCTTGAAGGGCCTGAACGGGTCGATGCCCTGCCAGGCGCCGGGGCCGAAGAAGCCGACCGCTTGGAGGAGGTGGCGGTAGAAGTAGCTCTCCGACCAGAGGAAGGGGACCTCGAACCAGGACCGGCCGAGGTACTCCCGGGCGCCCCACGCCACCCACTGCTCGTCGTCCTCGGTGCCGAGCGGTTCGATGACGCCCTCGGTGGCGCTGGTCAGCAGGGCGTCGAGCGCACGCCGCTGCTCGGGGCCGTACGGGAAGGCGTCCCGCACCGTGCGGATGAGCGCGGGATGGCGGGCGGCGAGCACGCCGTGCGCGAAGGAGTCCGGCTCGTCGGCGAGGATCACGGGCGCGTCAGGCATGGTCTTGGGCTCCTCCAGGTCCGGTCAGGATCCCGGGAGGCACCTCCACGTCCTTGAACGGCTCCTCGAGCTGCTTCCCGTAGCCGGCCTCGGTCCACATGAACTTCTTGAACTGCTCCGGCGTCAGCAGACCCTGCCACGGAGTGCCGCCGGGGCAGAACACCGACGCGCATCCGGGGCAGTAGTACGCCGATCGCCACAGCACCTCGGCGCCCGGCTCGCCCGCCGCCACGATGGCCCGCTCACGGCCCTCGCCGCGGACCACGACGATCGTGCCGACGAACAGCAGCACGGCCAGCAGCGAGCCGCCGATCGTGTAGAGGGGCTTGTCGTTGTCGATGCCGCCGTAGGCGAGGGCGACGCCGATGCCGACCATCAGCATGCCCTCCAGGAAGTGCAGGCCCGTGTCGAACCGAGACGGCGCGTCCGGGGACCGCGCCAGCCGGTCGGCCAGTCCGTCGCGCATGGCCCCGTGGTCGGCGCAGATCTCCGGGACCGTCCGTGCCCCGGCCGAGCCGCAACCCGGACATATCACTTCAACTGCCTCTGGGGCGCTCTCGGTTGCCATGAGCCTACGCTAACGGCCGGCCGGGGTCCGCTCTCATCGGCCGGCCGCTTCGCGTGCGGGGTGACCCTCGCAGGGGTGGGGTGCCGGCGGGCTGGAAGGTGAGCTTCCAGCTGTTGAGGGTGCCGGTGTCCTGCGCGGCAACGTCCTGGACACGCAGCTTCCAGGTGCCGTTCGCGGCCTCGCTCGACGCATCGACCGTGTAGGTGGTCCTGACGTCGGCCGCGGAGTCCGAGCCGCTGGAGGACTTCAGGCGGTACGTCGAACCGTCCGGGGCGACCAGGTCGATCACCAGGTCACCGCGGTAGGTGTGGGTGATGTCGACGGCGACCTTCAGGGTCGAGGGCGCGTTCCCGCTGATCCCGCTGACGGCGATCGGGGACTCGATGGCCGCGCCCGCGTCCGGGACGGAGACGGAGGAGGTGCTGGTGAAGGTGGTGCCCCCCGTGGAACCGCCGGAGCCGCTCACCGCCTGCACCGTCCTGGCCGCGTCCGCGAGCCCCGCACCGCAGCCGCCCGAGCACGTGCCGGGAATCGCACGGGCGTTGGCCTTGATCGCCGACTCGATCTGCGCCGGAGTGAGCGACGGGTTCGCCGACTTCACCAGCGCGGCCAGACCGGCGATGTGCGGGGTGGCCATGCTGGTGCCCTGGTAGTAGGCGTATGACTCCGAGGACGGGGCCTTGGTGCCGGAGTTCAGCGTGGAGAGGATGCCGTTCGCGGTCCCGGTGCTGGTCTGGCCGCCGGGCGCCGCGATGTCCACGACCGAGCCGTAGTTGGAGTACGAGGCCCGCGAGCCGGAGCGGTTGGTGGCCGCCACCGTGATGACGTTGTTGCAGCTCGCCGGGGAGTGGTTGGCGGCGTTGTCGTTGTCGTTGCCCGCGGCCACGACGACCGTCGTCCCCCGGCCGACGGCGGCGTTGATCGCGCTCTGCGTCGCCGAGGTGCAGGTGCCCGAACCGCCGAGGCTCATGTTGATGACCTCGGCGACGTTGGTGTTGGCGGGGACGCCGGCGACCGAGCCGCCGGACGCCCAGGTGATGGCGTCGATGATGTCGGAGTCGTAGCCGCCGCACTTGCCCAGGACGCGCAGCGGGGAGATCTTCGCGCCGTACGCGATGCCCGCGATGCCCTTGCCGTTGCCCGTGACGGCGGCGATGGTGCCCGCGACGTGCGTGCCGTGCCAGGAGGAGCCGCTCGCCGGGGATCCGGTGCCGCACTCCCCCGCGGCGGTCCAGTCGCCGGGGTCGGCGGGGTTGCCGTCGCGTCCGTCGCCGTCGTTGGAGACCGCGGTGTCGGAGATGAAGTCGTAGCCGCCGACGATGTTCGCGGCGAGGTCGGAGTGGGCGACGTAGCCGGTGTCGATGACGGCCACCGTGACGCCGCTGCCCGTCGAGGTCGGCCAGGCACCCGGCACGTTCATACCGGCCGTGGACTCGTACAGGTCCCACTGCTTGCCGTACTCGGTGTCGTTCGGGTCCGCCTGGGGCTTGTTGAGGCGGTCCGGCACGGCGTATGCGACCTGCGGGTCGGCCTTGTACTCGGCGATGACGTCGGCGACCGCGGCCTTGCTGAGCCTGTCGCCGAGGTCGACCAGGGCGGCGCCGGTGCCGAGGCGGCGCTGGAAGCCGAGGTCCTCGCCGGTCTCCCTGCCCTTCGCTGCGGCATCAGCGGAGGCGGCCTTGTTGGAGGTCGCCTCCGTGGCTCCCGGCTTGTAGCCGACGATGAGGCGCTCGGCCGGGGCGGCGGTCGCCTCGGCGGCGAGCCGGACGGTGTCGGTGACGGTGCCGGTGGGCGTCTGAGCGGCGGCCGAGGTGGTCATTCCGGCCAGCAGCGCGGTGGCGGCCGCGGCGACGGATATCGAAGTCCACCGGTCGGCGCATCTGAGGGGGGTACGCAAAGGGCTTGCCTTTCCTCGCCTGCTCCGGCGGGCAGCTCGGAGCAGCGGTCGGGAGCGCTTCGTCGTCGAAGCGGCAGGGGTGGGGGTGGTGCGGGAAGGGCACAACGGCCGGCCATGCGCGAGCCACCCGTTCCAGGGGTTACCTGTGGGTCGGCTGTGCTCGAACGATAGGCAAAGGGCGAGTAATGCGGATACAGGGGAAACCCTCGATCCGACCGAGAACCAACCCTCGACACAGGCTGGTTGACGTCTCCGTTCGTCTTCGCGAGAGGGCGGAATGTCCGACGCGGAGGTCGTGTGTCTGAACACGCGCCGCCGTTTCCCCGTACTCCTCGACACGCGCCCGCCCACCCGATGTGCCCTGGAGACACCGGATGACCGCACACCGCACCGTCGCCGTGGCCGCCGCCGCCATGGCGGCCACGCTGCTGCCGGCGACCCCGGCGCTCGCCCACGGCGCCCCCACGGATCCGGTCAGCCGGGTCGTCGCCTGCTCGCCCGAGGGCGGCGCCGACGCGCGGACCGCGGCGTGCCGTGCGGCGATCGCGGCGAACGGCGCGCCGTTCACGGCCTGGGACAACCTGCGGGTCGCCGACGTGAACGGCAGGGACCGGCAGCTGATCCCCGACGGGCGGCTGTGCAGCGGAGGGCTGCCCGCCTACAAGGGCCTCGATCTGGCGCGCTCCGACTGGCCGTCGACACGGCTGACGCCCGGCGCGTCGCTGACGATGGCGTACAGCTCGACGATCCCTCACACGGGCAAGTTCAAGCTGTACCTGACGAAACAGGGGTACGACCCCACGAAGCCACTGACCTGGTCCGACCTCCCGACGAAGCCGTTCGCCCAGGTCACGGACCCGCCGCTGACGAAGGGCGCGTACCGGATCGGCGCGAAGCTCCCGGCGGACCGGTCGGGGCACCACATCCTGTACACGATCTGGCAGAACACGAGCACCACGGACACGTACTACTCGTGCTCGGACGTGGTGTTCACGGCATCCGGCACGTCCGGCGCCTCGGGCACGGCCAAGGGCAAGAGCTCGTCGAGCAGCACACCCACACCCTCGCCGTCACCGAGCGAGCCGACGGCGAGTGCCTCTCCGTCACCGAGCGACCCGGCGACCAGCGTGCCCGGCACCCCGGCGGCGGCCACCGCGCCTGGCTCCGGCAGCGGACCGTCGATGCCGCTGCTGGCGGGCGGCGCCGCGGCGGTCGTGGTGCTCGCCGGGGGCGCCGCCCTGACACTGCGCCGTCGGCGCGGATGACAACGGCCGCTCCCGGCTCCGCCGGACCGGGAGCGGCCGTCGATCGGGGCGTCAGTTGACGTAGACCGCCGGGCTGCCCGACTGGCCGGTGTCGCTGACCGGGGCGTACTTCGCCGTGAAGTAGCCGTTGCTGAAGCACAGGGACGAGCCGGACGACTTGGTGAACTGCTGGTTGGTGAAGGCGATGCTGTTGTCGGTGTTGCTCGCCGTGCCGGTCAGGCTCGGGGCCTGGTAGACGCAGGTGATCGAGCCGAGCAGGGTGCGCAGCTTGACCGTGGTCTGGATGGTGGAGCCGGCGGCCGGGGTGACGGTGACCGTGCCGTCGGAGGCGACCGTGGTGGTGTAGGGCAGGTGGTCGACGGTGATGCTGCTGACGCCCAGGACGCCGATGACGTTGCTGGTGCAGCTGCTGCTGTCGAAGGTGTGGCCGGTCAGCGACTCGGTGGCGGTGCCGCCCGCGGCCGGGTTGTCGGTGACGGTCGCGGTGAACGTGGACGTGCCGCAGGAGACGCCGCTCGTGCCGGTGGCGCTGGAGTAGAGCGTGGCCGCCGTGCCACTGGCGAGCGACGCGTTGAGGACGTCGCCGACGGCGACGGCGGTGCCGCCCGCGCTGCCGGTGGTGAGCACCGCGCCGTCCGCGGACGCGGGGGAGGCCGCGGCCACGGCGAGGGCCGCGGCGGCGCCGGCGACGGCGAGCAGGGATCGGGTCGTACGCATGGGGGTGCCTCTTCTCCGAAGTGGGGCTGTGCGAGTGGTGAGTGCCGCTGCCGGCCCGTGACGCCTTCTCCGTACGTGACGGGACGGCAGCGACAGCCGGGCCACCGGGACGGTCCGCGGACAGGGGTGAAGCCGACCGTGCCGGTGCCGCGGAGGGGTACTGGATCGCGGCTGAATGTGAAGAATCCGTGCAGGCACCGCGCGTGCAGAGGTGTCACGAATGCCCCAGGAGGACGGGGCCGGGAGAGTGACGTGCGCCGTGCGACGGATCCGGCGCCACGGATCCGTGGGAAAACAGTGGATGTTGTAGACCTGATAAACCATCAACGTCAAGACGGGTCAACCAAGTTGAGGGTGCGAGTCGCCGCGGTGCAGGTGGGCCGGGGGTTTCACTGCGGGGCGCCGGCGACCCCCGGACACAGGCATCACACAATCAACACGCTTTTGCCACAACTCTCTTGACCCTCGAGTGTAACCACCGGTAACTTCCTCGCCGGTAACTGCCGCGCCACGAGCAAGCCCTTGCATACGCCGGGAGGTGTGAGGAGGCGTGCGCGGCAGCCGCTGTCCGCGCCAGGACAACGTGCCAGCGAAGCCCTACTTGCATTGACTATGCCCAGGAGCAGACATGGCCTCGTCCTCGGACGCCACGGCGTCCCCCGGTTCCACCCCTGAGCCCCCGGAAAGCGGTTCCGCCGCCGACGGATCGCCCGAAAGACGCGGGCGGGTCCGCCTGCGCCGCGCCGCAGTGATGGCGGTGCCTGCCACCGCGATCGCCGCGGGTCTCGGGATCATGACCGCCCAGGGAGCGCTGGGTGTGCAGTTCGCCATCTCCGGTATGCCGTTCACGGTCACCGCCACGGACCTCAACGGCACCGGCTTCGAGCAGTTCGGTAACCTCGACAACATGGCCGACGGCAGCCCGAACGCCGGCGACACCGGCGGTCAGGCGCTGGTCGTCACCTCCGCGATCAAGAACGCCACGCTCACCGACCTGTGCCAGAGCGTCGACCTCGGTGGCACGAACCTGCTGATCAAGGCGGGCTGGGGCAAGGACAAGGTGATCGCGGCCGATCTGACCACCGACTCGACCGCACTGTCCGGCGACGCCGACTTCAACAAGATCGAGATCGGCAACGACGCGAGCACGCTGAACAAGGCCGGGGTGCAGGGCAACAAGGGCGTCTTCAGCCAGCAGGCCGACACCGTCCACATCGCCAAACTGCGGCAGACCAACTACGCCACCACGGCAGGCGTGTTCAAGCTGCCCGGGCTCAAGCTCAGCTTCAGCGACACGGGCTGCTGATGGCGAGCGGGTGGAGGGCCGACTTCCGGCGGTGGCGCGCGGACCGGCCCTTCTGGGGCGGACTGCTGCTGACGCTGGGCGGGGCGGAGATCCTCCTGACGGAGAAGGCGTCGCTGAAGGTGGTCATGCACATCGGCATGCAGGGCCTGGCGGGGTATCTGCTGCCGACGGTGATGCTGCTCTGCGGTCTGCTGATCCTCTTCAACCCGACCCAGCGCCTTTTCTACTCGATCATCGGCGTCCTGGTCTCGCTGGGCACCTGGCTCACGTCCAACCTGGGCGGCTTCATGATCGGCCTGCTGCTGGGTGTGACGGGCAGCTGTCTGGCCTTCGGCTGGCTGCCGGACCAGGAGCCCCGCCAGGGCGCCCGGCGCCGCCGTCGTACGCACTCCCCCACCATCGACTCGGCCACGTCCTGACCCCTCGGCGAGTGGGTTCTGTCGCCCCGCCCCCACACCACAACGGGGCTTCCACCGCATCCCGCTCGCCGAGGCCGTACGACCGCCACGCCCGCGGCGCCGGGCCGGCGGTCCGGCTTTCCCGTCGGGCGCCGCCGCCAGGCGGCTCAGTGCTCCCGCTCGGCGGTCACGGTGAAGCGTGCGCCGTCCGGGTCGGCCAGGATCGCCTCCTCGTCGCCCTTTTCCCACTGCAGGACGTCCCCGCCGTGGTCGCGGGCGATCCGGACACAGGCATCGACGTCGGCGACCGCGAAGTGGATCTGCCAGTGCGGGCGGATCGTGGGGTCGGGTGCCGCCTCCACGGCGCCCGAGTGGATCCGCGCCACCACCGCCCCGCCACTGCGCAGCACGACCTCGTCGCCGTCGTAGTGCACCTCGCAGCAACCGGTGCTCTCGGAGGCCCAGCCGAGGACCTCCCCGTAGAAGATGGCGGCGTCGAAGGCGTTGCGCGTGTGCAGCCGGATGAAGATGGGGGCGGCCTCGCGCCACTCCTCCCAGCCCGTCACGAGCCGGCCCTCCCAGATGCCGAAAACGGCTCCGTCACGGTCGGCGAGCAGGGCGGCACGCCCGGGCGGGAAGGCGATCGGCCCCACGGCCGTCGTCCCGCCGCGCTCACGGGAGCGGGCCGCGGCCTCGTCGGCGCTGGAGACCGCGAAGTACGGCGTCCACGCGACGGCCATCTGCCACATCGAGGCCACGGCGGCTATCCCTGCGACGGGCACCCCGTCCGCCAGCGCCACCCGGAACCGGTCGCCCAGGCTGTTCGGCCGCCATTTCCAGCCGAACACAGCCCCGTAGAACGCCTCGGCGGCCTCGACGTCGCGCGTGGTCAGACTGACCCAGCACGGTGCGCCGAACACCGGCTGACTGGAGACTCCCCCCTCGCTGCGTGTCTCGTTCTTGACCATGACCACACCGCCCGGTTCCGAGGAGGAGGCGCCGGCACCTCCCCCGTCGTTCGCTCAGAGCACCCGGGTACCCCGATCGCACCCCTGCAAGGATGCGCCACCGTGCGCCCGGCGTCATCCGGAGACGGACCGGGCGGGGCGCCCGAGGCCCGGAACCGCCTCAGGCGCCGACGCCCAGCGACCAGCGCGGGGTGCTCCCGGCAAGACAGCAGGCGAGGAAGTACAGTGGGATGGGGGGCGTGTACGGAGAGTCACCGTCCGGACGGTGGATCAGCAGGGGAGGTCCGGGGCGGGGTCCGCTCCAGGAGGGGTCGAAGCCCGCGTCGGTCGCCGGGCCCCCGTAGGCGCCCACGTATGCGCCGACCGCGTAGCTCGTCGACGTCGGCCAGGTGACACCTATGTCGGAGCCCGACGGGACGATCCACCACCAGCGCAGGTCGTCGGCGAAGACGCAGCCGACCCGGGGCAGACAGTTCATGATCCGTTCGCCGTGTTCCCTGGGGGTGCCCACGGCGTCGTATCCGAGGGCGGCGGTCAGTTCCTCCGGGAGGGCCAGACGGCCGGGGCGTGCGGGCAGGAGACCCGTGGACGGGAGCGACGGGAGCGACGGGAGCGACGAGTACGAGGGGAGCGGCAGCGGGTCAGAGGCGTGCAGTCGTTCCATGGGGTGGCGGTCCTTCGGCCGGGTGGGGGGCGGGCCTGAGGTGCGGGACGGGTGGCGGGCCGGTCGCGGCCGCTTCGCCGGGCTCCGGTACGAGTTCGGCCCAGACGACGCGCCCCGGCCCGTGCGGGGCGTCGCGCACGCCCCAGTCGCTGCTCAGCA
The DNA here is from genome assembly GCF_040298185.1 of Streptomyces sp. NPDC001634. Taxonomy (NCBI): domain Bacteria; kingdom Bacillati; phylum Actinomycetota; class Actinomycetes; order Kitasatosporales; family Streptomycetaceae; genus Streptomyces; species Streptomyces sp. NPDC001634. The sequence continues at coordinate 136,795 of NZ_JBEOZU010000015.1, forward strand.
CCCCGACGAGCACGAGCCCCCGGCCACCCGAGTCGTCCGGGCAGGCCTGTCGCGGCACAGGCAGGGTCTCGGCTCGGTTCTCGTCCTCGACCTCGATGTGCAGCCGCAGGCCGTCGGTGCGCACGCGGCAGACGATCCGTTCGCTGGCGGCGTGCATGACCGCGTTGGTGACGAGTTCGGAGGTCACCAGAACGGCGTTCTCGGTCGTCTCCCCACCGGTGTCCCAACGGCGCAGCAGTCCGCGGACGGTGCTGCGCGCCACGCTCACCGCCGCGGGGACGGCCGGGAGTTCGAAGACATCGGATCTATGCGGTGTGGCACCCCCGGGCAGGCGGCCCAGGGATTGGGGGAGAGAGGGCGGAGCCATCGCCGTTCGCCTTTCGTCTGCCTGGGCACCCTGGCCGGTACCCACCGTCGGACGCCACGGCGAGCGCTCCGTACGCCTCGCGCCGCATGCACCGATTTCCAGCCCCGTCTCCCCCAACTGGGCTGCTCAGCACCTTCGTTCACTGACTTCCGACGGTATGAACACTGTGGCACCTGGCAACAACGCCTCGCAACCAGCAAGTTGAAAATTGCAATTCGCCGGGTGCATGCTGCTCCCGTCGTCGGATGATCGTGACAGACTGCGACCGTGCATCCCGTGCATCCTGTGCGAGGGGGGTAGGCGTGACCGCGGAAACCGACTGGGGCGGTGCCCCTACCGTCCTGCGTATGATCCTCGGCCGCCAGCTGGAGGAACTGCGGACGCGGGCCGGGCTCACATACGAGCAGGCCGCCGAGGCGATCGGCGTCAGCCACTCCACGATCCGCCGTATGGAGGCCGCCAAGGTGGCTCGGCTGCGGCTCACGGACGCCGAGAAGCTTCTGCAGACGTACGGCGTCACGGACCAGCAGGAGATCGACACCTTCCTGAAGTCGGTCCGCGAGGCCAACAAGCGCGGCTGGTGGCACACCTACCGCGATGTGCTGCCGGACTGGTTCGCCGCCTATCTGAGCCTGGAGCAGGCCGCGCTGCAGATCCGCGCGTACGAGGCCGAGTTCGTGCCCGGTCTGCTGCAGACGGAGGCCTACGCGCGCGCCCTGCTGAGCGCCGGCAATCCGCACGCTCCGGCCGAGGCGACCGAGCGACGGGTGGCGCTGCGCATGCGGCGGCAGGAGCTGCTGTCGCGGCCCTCGCCGCCGCGCGTGTGGATCGTGATGGACGAGACGGCGCTGCGCTGGCCCGTCGGCGGCCCCGAGGTGATGCGTGCCCAGATCGACCATCTGATCGCGATGAACGCGCTCCCCCATGTCACCCTGCAGATCATGCCGTTCAGCAACGGCCCGCACCCGGCCATGCGCGCCGGTGCGTTCCATCTCTTCCGGTTCAGGGCACCCGAGTTGCCGGACATCGTGTACCTGAGCGGCCTCGTGGGCGCCGTCTACCTCGACAAGGCGGACGACGTCGTGGTCTACCGCGAGGCCCTGGACCGGTTGGGGGCGCAGTCCGCGCCCGCACGGAAGACCGAGGCCGTCCTCGGTGCGATACGCAAGGAGTTGTGACAGTGCACCACCCCATACGTAGTTGCATGCCGTCCCACACCCTCGGCAGCCGCGGCTGGTCCAAGCCCTGGAGCGACGACGCGGGCGGCGCCTGCGTGGAGGCGAAGAAGCTGGCCGACGGCAGTGTGGCGCTGCGGCAGTCCACGGACCCCGAGGGCCCGGCGCTGGTCCTCACTCCGAAGGAGCTGGCGGGATTCCTGGCGAGTGTGAAGGCGGGCGAGGCCGACTTCCTCCTGTGACGCGCTGCTTTCTATCCATGCGATTCCCCTGTGCTTTCCCCATTGACCGCTCGTTTCCCTTAGCCCACTGACCCACCCCACCCAACGAGACCTGTGAACAGGAGGCGGCGTTGCCCGACAACGGATGGCCGGCCGACCGCATCGACACCGAGAGCGCGCACTCCGCGCGCATTTACGACTACATCCTCGGCGGAAAGGACTACTACCCCGCCGACAAGGAGGCGGGCGACGCCATGGCCCGGGAGTGGCCCGCGCTCCCCATCCATATGCGCGCCAACCGCGACTGGATGAACCGGGCGGTGCGCTGGCTGGCCGAGAAGGCGGGGATACGCCAGTTCCTGGACATCGGCACCGGCATCCCCACCTCCCCCAACCTCCACGAGATCGCCCAGTCCGTCGCTCCCGAGTCCCGGGTCGTGTACGTCGACAACGACCCGATCGTGCTCACGCTCTCCCAGGGCCTGCTGGCCAGCACGCCCGAGGGGAAGACGTCGTACATCGAGGCCGACTTCCGGGACCCGGAGGCCATCCTGGGCGCCCCCGAATTTCTGGAGACCCTCGATCTCGACCAGCCGGTCGCTCTCACCGTCATCGCGATCGTCCACTTCATCCTGGACGAGGACGACGCGGTCGGCATCGTGCGCCGTCTGCTCGAACCGCTGCCGTCCGGAAGCTATCTGGCGATGACCATCGGTACGGCCGAGTTCGCGCCGGAGGAGGTGGGGCGCGTCGCCCGCGAGTACGCGGCGCGCAAGATGCCGATGCGGCTGCGGACGATCGATGAGGCCCACGAGTTCTTCGAGGGCCTGGAGATGGTGGAGCCCGGCGTGGTCCAGGTGCACAAGTGGCACCCGGACGGCACCGGGGAGCAGGGCATCCGGGACGAGGACATCGCGATGTACGGCGCGGTGGCCCGGAAGGCCTGAGCCTCGCACCGCAGTTGAGGGGGAGGCCGAAGGCCGCGCTCACCGCTTCCGTAGGGTGGACGCCATGCCGGACGACTCCCCCTTGATCCATAGCCTGCGCGCGGCGGTCGCGGCGGCGCCCGCCGATGTTCCGCTGCGACTGCACCTGGCGGAACTCCTCCTGAACGAAGGGCAGCACGAGGCGGCCGTCGCCGAGGTCGCCGTCGCCCTTCAGCACGCGCCCGGTGACGCCAAGGCGCGGGACCTCATGACCCGCGCCATGGGCGTGCCGCAGCAGCCCGCGCCGGACCCCGCGGGCGGGGGCGGCTTCGACTGGCGGGCCGCCGAGGAGCAGGTCGGCGACGTCGTACCGCCGCGGTTCGTGGAAGCCCCCCTCGCGGCGGACGGAGAGGGCGACCCGGGTGAGGCCTCCGCGTGGGACGTGGACGCGCCCGGCACCGTCCGCCTGGCCGACGTCGGCGGTATGCAGGAGGTCAAGGACCGCCTGGAGGCGGCCTTCCTCGCGCCCATGCGCAACCCCGAACTGCGCAGGCTGTACGGCAAGAGCCTGCGCGGCGGCCTTCTGCTCTACGGGCCGCCCGGCTGCGGCAAGACGTTCATCGCGCGGGCCGTCGCCGGTGAACTCGGCGCGAGTTTCCTGTCCGTGTCGGTCAACGACATCCTCGACATGTGGATCGGCAACTCCGAGCGCAATATGCACCAGGTCTTCGAGACCGCGCGCCGGAAGGCGCCGTGCGTGGTCTTCCTCGACGAGCTCGACGCACTCGGTGCCAAGCGCAGCCGGACCGCGAACAGCGGTATGCGCAACACGGTCAACCAGTTGCTCACCGAGCTGGACGGCATCGACTCCGCTGCCAACGAGGGCGTGTTCGTGCTGGCCGCGACCAACGTCCCCTGGGACGTGGATCTCGCCCTGCGCCGTCCGGGCCGCCTCGACCGCACACTGCTGGTCCTGCCGCCCGACGCCCCGGCCCGCGAGGCGATCATCCGCTACCACCTGCGGGACCGTCCGATCGAGAACGTCGATCCGGTCCGGCTCGCCAAGGCGACCGACGGGCTGTCCGGGGCCGATCTCGCCCATGTGTGCGAGGCCGCGGCCGAGCGTGCCCTGCTCGACTCGGCGCGCACGGGCACGGTTCGTATGATCGGCATGAAGGACCTGCTGGCCGCGGCACAGGAGGTGGTTCCGTCCAGCGAACCGTGGTTCGCCGCCGCCCGGAACGTGGCGATGTTCGCCAACGAGGGCGGGATGTACGACGACCTGGTGGCGTATCTGAAGAAGAAGAGGAAGCTGTGACCACCGCGCACCCGGCTCTGGCGCGGGCCGACGGGCTCATCGAACTCCAGCGGTACGACGAGGCCGCGGCGCTGCTGGGGCGACGGGTCGCCGAGGATCCCGGTGATCTGCGCGCCTGGGTGAAGCTCGCCCGCTGTCTGCTCGCGGACCAGCAGCCGCAGAAGGCGCTCGAAGCGAGCTCCGAGGCGCTCAAGCTGGACCCGCACGACGTGGACGCGCTCATCATGCACGCGGACGCCCTGCGGAGGGCGAGCGGCCGCTTCGAGGAGGCCGAGGCCGCGCTGCGCGAGGTGGTGCGCCTCGCACCCGAGTACTGGTACGGGTATGCGAAGCTCGCCGACCTGGTGTTCCGCAGCCGCATGGTCCGCTACGCCCAGGCGCACGGAAAGAACCGGATCGAGACCCACGAGGTGGACCGCGAGTCCAGGGAGGCGGCCGAGCTGGCCATGGAGGCGCTGCGGCTCGGCCCCGAAGAGGTCTACGCCCATGAGGTCGCACAGTTCATCGCCTCCCTGGCGGGCAACGGGACCGTCGCCGCACAGCTGGACGAGGCCATTCTCCGGCTCGATCCCCAGCACGCGGAGGCCCTGGCCCGCCGGACCGACAAGGCCGCGAAGGCGGCCGGTGTCAGGGCGACCGAGGCAGCCACGCTGTACGCGGACGCGCTGGCGGCAGCCCCGCAGTCCTCCCATTCGGGGTGGATGCGGAGCGGCCTCGACAGCGCCACCTACCGCCTGCTGCGCGGCACCCGCTGGCTCGCCCTGCTCTGTCTGGCCCTCGCCGGCACCGGCGTCGGTCTGTTCGCCGACGGCAAGGCGCCGCGGGAGCTGCCGTTGCCCCTGGGCCAGCGGCTGTGGGACCTCGTGCCCATGACGGCGATCTGGGTCGTGGGCGCGCTGCTGCGCTACCGCCGACTGCGCGCGGGCGTCCGGGTCAACATCCGTCCGGTGATCCGCCGCCGCAGGTGGGCTCGTGTGGTCCTGGCCCAGGCGGCCTGGACGATGCTCTGCGCGCTGCTGATCACCCAGGTGCCGTGGACGGAGCGGACGATACCGCAAGTGCTGTTCTGGGCGGGCCTGTTGCCCACGCTGGCGACCATCTGGTTCGACCGGAACAAGAACTGAGCCGTCCACTGCCGTCGGGAAGCGCGGCGACGGGACGCCGGGCGGGGTGCCGTACGACCACGCAGGCCGGATGCCCAAGGCCCACTCGGCCGACGCAAAGGCGGAGCAACCGTCGTCACACCTCGGCGAGCGCAGGCAGCAGCTCGGCCGCCGCCGTCACGTCACCGGTCAGCGGGCGGTCCTCGGTACCCGGCGGAAGGGCGGCCGCGGCCACCGTGAACGCCGGGACGGCGGGCGGGGTGGGGTGCAGTCGCAAGGCGCGTACGGCCACGACCAGTTCGCAGGCCAGGACCGTGCGGTAGGCGTCCGTGGCGCGAAGGGTCTGGCGGGCGGCCTGGGAGGCGAAGCTGGCGGCCTCCTCCAGGCCCTGTGAGAGGACCGCGTGCCCGGCCGACGCGGGTGCCGCGCAGGTACGCAGCTCGGCGAGCGCGGAGCCCGCGGTGTACTCCAGGATCATCGTGCCCGAGCTGCTCGCGGGCCCCGAAGTGAGGTACGCGGGCAGCCCGGTGAGGTCCGGCCGGCCGAGCGCTGCCAGCCGTGCGGCGGACAGCTGAGCGGTCCCCAGGAGGGCCAGACACAGCCCGTCCAGGGCCAGCGCGAGCGGCGCGGCGAAGAAGCCACCGTGGTGGTGGGCCGTGCCGTCCTCGCCGATCAGCGGGTTCTCCGAGGGGCAGTTGACCTCCGCCTCGACGATCCGCCGCAGTGCCTCGGCGGCCTCCAGGGCGGGCCCGTGCACCTGGGGGAAAGCCCGGAAGCCGTACGGGTCCTGGATCCGCCCCTGCGACGGTTCCGGCCGGTCGGGGGCGCCGAGCAGCCGTCGTACCTCCGCGGCGGCGCGGGCCGGGCCCGGGTAGGGGCGTACGGCGTGCACCGGGGCCGCGTACGCCTCCAGGGAGCCGGACACGGCGGCCAGCGACAGGGCCGCCACCGCATGCGTGGCGTGCAGCAGCACAGTTCATCGTTCTTTGGTTGTGAACGATGGAAGCCGCCGTTTTCTTTCGGCGCGATACAAGCTACGCAATTCGAC